>LCEJ01000073.1 GCA_000997105.1 Candidatus Daviesbacteria bacterium GW2011_GWA2_42_7 | reverse complement strand
CCGTAAAGATGATAACAGGGGACCATAAAGAAACTGCCCAGGCTGTGGCCTCTGAAATAGGTTTACTAAGGGAAGGCCTGCCTGCCGGCAGACAGGTGTTGGAGGGCAGTGACTTGGATAAAATGACGGATGATGAGCTTTCTAAAATTATTAAAGAGGTAGTAATTTTTGCCAGGGTTAAGCCGGAACACAAATTGCGGTTGGTGAAAATTTTAAAAAACCTGGGGGAGATTGTAACAATGACGGGAGATGGGGTTAATGATGCCCCGGCCCTAAAAGAGGCCCATATTGGGGTGGCGATGGGTAAAAACGGCACTGATGTCTCCCGGTCGGTGGCAGACCTTACCTTAAAAGATGATAACTTTGCGACAATCGTTGTAGCCATTAGAGAAGGCAGGACAATTTTTAACAACATCAGGAAATTTGTAAGTTACCAGCTTTCCTGTAATTATGCCGAACTGGCGATTCTTTTCTTTGGGGTATTGCTTTCCCCTCTTTTGGGTTGGCAGGTGCCCTTACTTTTAGCTTTGCAGATATTGTTTATGAATTTGGTAACCGATGATCTCCCTGCCTTAACCCTGGCATTTAACCGTTCGTCAACAGATGTGATGAGTGAAAAACCAAGAAAGAAAGCAAGCATTATAAGTAAAAAGATTTTGGTTTTAACCCTCTCGGCAGCTGCCGTTATGGCCTTTTTGACGCTCTTGACCTTCTTTATATCTTTTAATATTTTTAACCAAAGTCTGGAGATAGCAAGGACAACCGCCCTGGTAAGTTTAATACTTCTTGAGATTGCCGGTGCTTTCCATTTCCGGTCGTTTAGAAGACAAGTTTTAACCCGTTCGCCTTTTGTAAATCCCTACCTGTTTTATGCTTCGGGAATCTCAGTTTTGGCAACAATCCTTATTGTCTACACCTCCGCCAACTTAATTTTTAGAACTTTCCCCATAGACGGTTTACTCTGGGGAATGCCTGTTTTTGCCGCCCTGCTTTTTATATTAATATTTGACCTTAAGAAAGCTTCTGCCTCTTCATATGCGCTGTGATCACGGTATTTCTAAAACCCCTTGGGTCTTTGATGTCAAAACTTTTAGTTTTTGCAAAAAGAGCTGATAGGTAGTTTTCAAGTTTTTGGCTGTCAGATCGAACACTCTCTGTATGTCCGGGGCGGTTAAAAATAACCATACCGTCTTTTTTCAGGTATGGTAAAAGGCTGGTAATAAAATCAGGGTGGTTGCTTTTTATGTCTACATAAGGAGGATTGCCGTTGAAGATATCGATAATGATTACGTCAAACTTTTTTTCGACAAAGGCATTTTCCCGAGATAGAAGTTTGAAAGCATCTGCCTGGATGAGCTGGTAATTGGGTAGTGCATCTAAGTTGAAAAATTCCCTGCAAGCTTTAATAATATAATCATCAATCTCGACAATGGTTTGGTGGGCGGCTGGATTAAGATGGGAGATTAAATTAGGGATAGTGTTAGCCCCCAGTCCCAACATAAGCACTTCCGGATCTTTTACCCTTTTACAAAAATCACCGGCTTGTTTTGCAACACAATACCAATAGCTTAACTTTATACTGTCTTTTTCAGTGGATATGCCTTGGATATAGCTATTGGTAGTTAAAACTTTTTCACCGTTATATTTTTGCAAAACCTTAATTTTGCCTAAGATAGGTGAATTGTAGGATTTAAGCTTGCGCAGTCCAATCCGCCAAAGGGCAGCCAACAGCGCTGTAATAATGGTTATAGAGATGATTATCGGGAAAATATTTGGTTGCATAAATATAAGAGTTTGAACGGTTTACTATGCCATTTTATAAAAGGACCCGGGTGTTCGACCAAAGTACCATGGAAACGCTTTTTAAATTCGCTAAAATTTTTCCAACTCTGCCGGTGTTTGGGGAATCTTGGGTCAAAAATCCCTTCAAAATCAAAAAGTTTAAGTTTTAATTTTTTTGCCAGTTTGATAGCCTCCCAAACTAACAGGTAATTGGCTAAAAGTTGGTAGCCGTCTTTGGTTATGCCGGTATTCATATAGACTGCGGTGTCTTTCAAGACCCCCAGCCAAACAACAGCAATAGGGTTTGGGTCTGCTTTTTGATAGGTAAATAAGAGGATGGAGTTATCCTTAAAGGCTTGCATCTTCTTATAAAATTCCCCGTATCCCGGAACGTAGAATTTCTTTAATTTAGTCAGGTTTGTTAGTAGGTGATAAAACTTTCTAAATTCGGTATCGTCTTTGGCTTGGTTTAGAAAAATTATTTTTACCTTTAAATTATTCTGCTGCGCCTTTTTAATATTCCGCCGCGCATTTTCAGATAGTGAAGCGAGTATTTCTTTCTCCGGTTTACTAAGATCAATATGGATAGTGGCAGTATGGGTTAGGGACATTGATGATTTCCGGTATCCGATTTTTTTAAGGGGAATTTCATTAAACCCGGTTGCCTCCGGCTCAACTAACACAAAAAGGGCGCGGTGTTTTTTGGCGATATTTTCAATTTTAGAAAAAGGTAAAGGATTTTGTTGATGCTGAATTTTAATCACAGACCGTTTAATGAGTGGGATACGGCGGATAAAAATTTGTGCTTGCCCAACGTTTTCGATTGTCCAGCCGATTGATGATAAGTACTGGCCCCATTGAGGAGATTGCCGAATATCCATTAGCCTTTCCCGGTTAATTTTAGTAAAAATAGTTTTAACGGCATTAATTTATCGACGAATGTAAATAAATAATAAAGCGGTTGGTTAAAAATAAGGTCATAGGTTCCGATATATTCTACCCCTTCTGCCCCCATTTTTTTCTTAAACTGGTGTTGACTGCTTCCCAGGCAACTAGATTGGATGCCATGACATTTTTATATTGCTCTGATGACCCGCCATAAGGATAGTAGAGAGTGTCCTTAAAAGCCAGCAACATCCAGGCGGTGAGAGGTAGTTGGTAGTTGGTAGTTGGTAGTTGGTAGTAAGCGATAAGAAGCTTGGCCATCCCCGCCTCTTTTAATGTTTTCCAGACCTGGTGGTGGTAATGTTCGTTATGGCCATGGTAATTTTGTCTTTTGGTGGTCTCAAAGTAAAGTTTTAAGTAATCGGCAAACCCCTTGTCATCCGTGCACTCTTTGACAACTACCCCGTGTTTTTGGGCAACCTTAATGTTATAGCGAACTTTAGGGGGCATGTTTTTTAATATTTCTTCCTCGGATTGGGCTAAATCCAAAATAAAATTGTGTTTAGTAAAAAGTGGTTTAGGTGAGAGTATAAAAGCTTTGTCTATTTCTGATGACTGACGACTGATGACTGATGACTGAATATCCGGTTCCACTTTGATGAAGGCGCAGTGGTGTTTTTTGCCAACTTCAGAAAGTGCTGCAGACAGTTCTTTGTCCGGGAAAGGTCCTTTTGGCAAGTACCCGACATAGGAGGATGTAAGAGGAATTTTGTGGAAGGTAATCTGGAAAGCGCTAACAAGCCGGTTGTTGTGATAGATGCCGTAACGATAAACAGGAGTCCCTAGGCTTTTTCTAAACTCCCCCCACTGCCATGATTGCATTACATGGGTGACAATCTTATTGAATTCATTTTTCCGGGTTTCTTGAATAATTCGGAGGTCCATATGATTAATTATATGCCAAAAGGATCAGTTTGTGGTAAAATACCCCCTTAATGGATGCCAGGTTGCGGCTGATTATCTTTGGGGTAGCAGCTTTCATTATTTTAGCAGTAGTTTTATGGGGAGTTATTCTCATGGTTAGAAATTCCCAAAGCCAGGGAGAAATACCTGCAGAAACAACTACAGACTTATCTTCAAGGTTGCCGGTTATATCTTCCACCCCTTCTTCTGCAAACACCACTACCCCACCTCCTCCAGGAATGAAAAGCTACACAGGGTTAAAACTTAGCTTTAATTATCCTGCCGGGTGGGGGCTTTTGACTTGTGCTAATTCGGAAAGTATAGAGCTAGACCCAACAAACGGGACCGACACAAAAAATATAGTTTGTGACGAAGCTTTAAAACCCGTAACAATGTTGGTGGCCGACAGGTTAAACTGCTCAGGGGAGACAGTAACCTTAGGGGGCCGCCAGGTTGTCAGGTCCAAGGTTTCATCCGGCAGCGATACGAGTTACCGCTGGTGTATGGCAGTTGGGGATACAGCCATCGATATTACCCACAGGGTTTCTCCCTCAGGCTCCAGGGCAACAAGCAAGGGAGACTTTTCAGCAGCTATAGAAGAAATGATTAAAACAATCCCTACTCTCGGCTCCGGCGGATCGTGATAAATTTAGAAGATTTGGATTTTGGCAGCTGATTTTAATTCCTGGAATTTTTCATTGAAGGCTTTACCCAGTTTTTGCTGTTTTAGGATTTCAGTTGCCTCTTTGGTCTGCTCGGCAGAAGTTGTGGCTTGGAGGGAATCCTTATTTTCAGTGATAAAATTATCAACTTCCTCGGCAGAAACAGTTGCTTGGTCGGCATAAAGTTTTTCAATAACCAGCTGCACCTTTATCTGGTCCTTTAAAGAAGACCGGGTTTGTCCTTGCTGGGAAAGTAAGTTGTCTAGGGCTTCCGATCCCCCGACATTCCCTTCAACCTGGGCTATCTTTTCCTCAACTTCTTTACCGGAGACGATAATGCCTTTTTTCTGGGCTTCACCCAAGATTAGTTTTTCGTTAACTAATTGGTTGATCATCTGGGTCCGGTATTGCTGGTTTAAGCGGGACAAAAGTTCTATATTAGTAATAGGTGTGTTGTTTACCGTAGCAGCCAGAAAAACTCCTTTTTGGGTAATTAAGAGTGTGAGGACTAAGATGACGGCAATTATAATCCAGCCTTTTTTGGAAGGCCTGTAAGAGGTAAGGGTTGAGAGGCTTAACCCTTTACCTCCCTTTTTTCCAGTAATTTCTGTAGCAATAACCCCTGTCTTTTTAGAAGTCTTAGACTTTTGAATTTTGACTTTTGATTTTTGACTTTCCTTTGGCATTGGCTGATAGTATCAGACTAGTTACAGTTTTGGCAAGAGGACATTTCAGGGTAATCTAAAGCTATTGGTACAGAATTTAGTAATATATGAGTATGTACCAGTTAACTCAGATACCATCAGAAGCACAAATCAGGAAACTTTTAA
>LCEJ01000072.1 GCA_000997105.1 Candidatus Daviesbacteria bacterium GW2011_GWA2_42_7 | reverse complement strand
AGTCTTGCCCTCGTTGAAAGTATTGATCACTACCGAGATCTTGTTCATAATATTATCTTATCAAATTAGGCTAATTCGAGCGCGGTTCCAGCTTCTCCTTATAAACCAGTGCCCTAAGATCGTCTTTTCCGGAAATAGTGTGGAAATTTAGTAAAAAACGAGCCTCCTCGACAGGCCCAATATAAAGCACCGATCCCGGTAAGCCCTCTAAAAAGTTATCTATCTTTTCTCCGGCCAGGTAGCCGATGTAAACGTTACCTAACCGTTTAAACGGAACACCAAAAAGCTCTTCCCTTTGCTTATTTTGGGCAATCACGAGCGCGGGATCAACTTGAGCATAGACAGGATAAGCAAACTCGACATTGTCTAAAGAATCCGACAAAATAATATAGTCAAATTTTCCCCTGCTTTCTATTGCTAAATCTGACGCAAGTTTAGCCGGATAAGACCAAAAACGACTAAAACTTTGAGGTGCAAGGAAGTAAAACCTGTCTGCAAATATAATAAACTGGACTAAAAGCAACACAGGCAACAACCATTTAATCCATTTTTGCCTAATTAAATCCCACAAATAATAAAAACCTCTCGCTTCGCTCGATAACTTTGATTTCTCGAAGACGAGAAAATAAAAACCTGCAGCAGAGAGCAGGATTAACGGCGGCAGCATTAGAGAGCTCCGCAGGGCATGGGTTTCCATAAGCAGGGTAGCAGGTATTGGCGCTATAAAAAGCCAAGGCAATATTAACCTTAGCACCTGTATTTTTTGTCCTACCAAGTAAAATAACCCTGCCAAAACAAACAACAGCTCAATAGGATAAAGCCCTCCCATAGTTGCACCGTTATGCCTGGGATTACCATCACCGTGCCAAAATAAAAAGTCAAGAGAAAAATTATTGACAAAATTCCCCGAAATCATAAAGGCATATTCTAAATCCTTATTATGGAACAGTGGTACCAGACGTTCAGGTAGCGTGTCCAAATTTCTTTCTAGATTTACTTTTTGTATAATTTTTTCCCTTATATTTTCTTGGCTAAAAATATTCAGATGTAAGAACCTTCCTTCTGAACCGGCAACCAAGGCCTGGTTCATAAGCAAGCCGAGAAATATACCGGCAATAATAATTGCTGCAATACTCCAGAAAATAAGTTTTCTCCCCAACCAATCCATTAACCTCCCGGAAGAAAATATAAGTGCAATTACGAGTAAAGGCACAGTGAGTTTATAGGCGGAATATGTATGAATAGCTAACCCTAAAAAAAATGCCGATAAGATAATGAATAAAGGTTTAAGCTTACCATTTAAAAATAAAACTACTCCTAAAAGTGTTAGAAACAGCGCGAAATGGGTCTCAAACCCCCCACTCCCAAGCTGGATACCCAAAGGAGAAATTGAAAAAAGAGCCGCCGAGATAAGCCCAACATTATCGTTTACTAACTTCTTCCCCAGTAAATATAAAAGAATTATAATCCCTACCCCGGAAAGCACCGAAAGCATTCTCGCCCCAAGCAGTGTTGGACCAAAAGCAGCAACAAAGGGAATTGAAAAATAAACATAACCTGCCGGCCGGCCTTCTGCCATCTGAAAAGTCAATGGTAAAAAGACACCGTTTTGGTCATGGCCGGTTTTTAAAATTGAGTAAGCGTCATATACCAGGGTCAGTTCATCACCATAAAGAGGCATTAAGGTACTTCCGTAAAGGCGTAGGAAAAAGCCTACCGTAACTATCAATAATAAAATTTTCAAACTTTTGGTAAATTTCATATCCTGTATATTATAACTTCCCCATTTTCAAAAAACTTTTTAAGACCAACCTTAGACGGATCAAAAGGTTGTTCGATTTCATCTTTAGAAATATAAACAAACTTAATACTTTCACTTTCCAAAAATTGCTTATCCAACAATAAATCCTCTTGCCTAAAAAAGCTTTTCATTTTTTCAAGCCTCTCTTCTGTGGGATATCCTGTTATAAGCGCCTGCTCTTCAGAAGAGAGATAGGTCCGCCGGCCAGCTAAAGCTGGAATAAATGCCGTACTGTACCATGCATAAATAGGTTTGGGCTGGAACTTAAACTTATCTTTAAGGTACTTATTGTAAGGCTGGTTTAAGACAATATCGTCAGGGGAAGAGTTATCTTTTAAATATTTAAGTGCCTCAAGCTGAGCATTAGTCACTTTCGATAAAGGGTTCGTCCCGGGTCCGTAAAATTCCGCCAGATTGCCTATTACGGTAGGAACGGAAAAAGTTATCAGGACGGCCATAATAACCACCCTCACCGCCTTGGTTTTAAAAAACATCAAAAGCTTATAAATGGTAATTGCCCCGTAGAACCCGAAGATCAACAGGAAATACTGCATAAACTGGATATTATTGTAAATAATACCCTTCTGTACAAAAAGTATCGGCATAACAAAACCTGTGAGCATTGTAATAAACAAGGCTACCTCAAAACCTGTGCTACCCTAAGATATGCATGCCAGGTGCCTTTTTCTAAATAATGCTGCCTCTGGTTTTCCAAATCAATCCAATCCAGCCTATTACCTGCAACTACCATAGTCCTTATAAACCACCAGGGTAAAAACATTAAAAACGAACCCGCCCCGGCAGTCATAGTCTTAAAGGTTAAAAAATTGGACAGCCCTAAAACCCCGGTAAGCGCAAGTATCGACAACTTCCGGTTAAATACAACATCAACCAGGGCTGCAAAACCCAAACCTACTAAGACCACCAACCCCCCGGAAACTTTAAAACCAGCCAAGACAGCAGCCAAAAGAAAAGATGTTACAAACCAATATTTATCCCTTGATTTAGTAAACAAAAGAAAAGAAAGTAAAAAAGCCGGGACTAAAACGTATGATGAAGCATGCGGAGGATTACCTAAAATTGAATTCCCCTGAGCTGCCCAAAAAACTGTTTCTCCCCCCAAAACACTTTGCCCTTTTATAAGATTTACAACATATCCAAAGCTTCCTACAAAATAGGTGAAAAACATCGCCAAAAGAGCTATCCCTTTTTTCTCTTGCCAGCGGTTGACAAAAGTAAAAACCGACAACCCGATCATAAGCGACAACATGACCGGGAAGAACCTAAAGTAGAGGTCAAGTGAGGAAAAGAACGGAAAAATGCGGGCAAACTCCCCCATTGCCACGTCAATTAAATAATGATAATTCACAAGCGGTTCACCGGAAAAAATAGGGTTTTGGGGCGGGAAACCCTTCTTAATTGCCTCCATTAAAGCCACATGCCACAACCCATCATGACCCTGGGAACTCCAAAAATATAGCCCGCCGTTGTACAAAAACCCGCTGGGGAAATTAATCATCCCCTGGATAAAAATCCCTATAAGTATCATCAAAAGCAATACTTTCTCTTTCAAAAAAACCACCCAGGGAAAAAATAACTTTTTTTTAAACTTTACTATCAAATATAAATCCAATCCTAAAACAACCGGGAGAGTAAAAATCCTTATGTGTAAGAGCCCGAATATAGCCGCCAGAAGGACAAATAGGACAAGGCCTAAAGCAAGCGAGAGGGATATAATTTCCGGTTGGGATAAGGACTTTAAACGAAAAGATACGACCGTAAACCCCATTGTATAAAACACCAAAACAGACAGAAAAGCAAAGATAGCAAAGTATGCAAGTGTTGTGATTATCAGTAACCCCATTTTAGCTTTTAACCCCGTATATTAAAACTTCCGAATTCTCATAAATCTTTTCTAAATTTAAAATTACAGGGTCTACCCCGATATTTTCAGACTTAAGTAAGTATACATAGCGGATACCCCAACTTGCAAAAAACGACCGGTCAAAAGACTTAAAAAAGCCCTGCGTAGCAGCCAACCTTTTACGGTAATTGGTCTGTAATATCTCATTTTGGATCTCATCCTCCACAAAAGTAGCCTTACCGGAAAATGCGGAAACGTAAGCCGTCGTCTCATATGCATATAAGGGGAAGGGGTCAGAAAGCTTTGTACGCATATCCTTATCGTAGGGAAGAGTTAAAACCGTACCGTCAGGTAAATTTTTTAAAATATCAAGCGCCTCAAGCTCGGGCAAACTTAAACGGGATGGGGGAGAAGGGTACAAAGCACTCCTGAATGTCACCACCGCATTGATTGGAGCAATTATTAAAACTGCAACTATTACACTCCATCCTAAAATTTTTGGCAACTGTCTTAAAACGGAAATTAAGGCTACCCCGGAAAAAATGGCTACAAAATAAAGGAAATAATACATAAACTGGATCATGTTCCACGGGTTTCCTTTTTGGATAAAGACTAAAGGTATTAGTAAAGAGGCTGCCGACATTACTATTACTATAGTAAAACCCATATCCTTACCCAACCTACTTTTCATATAGGAAACCAGGGAGAATAACCCGATAAACCTCAGGCCTAGATTTCCAATAATGAAAATAATCAAGGCTAAGGCTTCTGCGCTTAGGAATTTAAACCATTCACCCCGGGCAAAATAGGCTTCGCGCGCAGAAGAAAGCCTGAGCCACCCAACCCGGTCAGGGAAATCAACCATGGAGTGTACAAACCAAAAAGGGAATAAAACTAAAAGTTCCCCCGCCCCCTTATTTTGAGGCAAAAATACTCCCGCTGCTACTATGGCTGAGCCTAGGGAAACTTTCATTAGGGTAAAATCCCTATTTCTAAAAACCTCCCATAAAGCTAATGCAAACATTGCCAAAAGTACAATTACCCCTGCATAAACTTTAAACTCAATTACCGACCCGGCAAGAATTGAGAGTAAAACTGTCGCCATCCAGTGTCTCCTCTTTCTAAAGTTGTAAATTACCAATATAACTGCAATCACAATAAGCAAAGATATTGCAAACGGAGGGTTTAAGTTCATTGAAAATATACAAAATAAAGGGAGATTATTGTGGCTATCCTGCTTCCGGTAATTTTCATAACCAAAAGGTAAGTGCCTAACCCTAAAAGGACCGAAAAAGTAAGCGGATAAAACCTATATAAAAGGTCCATAACCGGAATTTGGGACAAGCGAACCGTTTCGGCCACCAAAAGGTCAAAGAAATAATGGTAATTAGAGAGAATTTCTCCCGATAAAACCGGATTTTGAGGAGGGACCTGTTTAATCAGTTGGTTTATCAAAGCCTGGTGCCATATTCCGTCATGCCCCAAAGGCCCCCAAAAACCAATGCCAAAATCATAAACCCATCCTGAACGCAGAAGCGACAGGGATTGGAAAATAGCTCCCGTAATTAAAGTTAAAATTACAAGAAGGTTAATTTTATCCAAAGTTATTTTTACCCCCTTTAGATTAAGTTCCAGGTAATATTTTTTTAGGATAAAAATCCCTACAAAAGCTGCCAGATAAATAAACGTAAGCCAGGGGATCTTTAGTAAACCTCCCAAATATGCAACCAATGTCAACATAACCATCCCGCTTATAACCGACAGGAAAAAGTTTGAGGGTAGCGACCTCATGTTTAAAGACCTAACTAAAAGAAATCCGGGGATGAATAATACTAGCGGGATAAAAAGGATGAATTTAATAAGCTGCAAAAGAATGTCAGGAAATTGTTGCTCTTTAGGACTACCGCTACTTACACCCATCCCTCCCCTGCTCTCCCTTAAGCTTCCTGGGGAACTAACCGCCTGAAGAATAAAGGTATCGACAGAGCTAACCTTACCGTCTATTGAGATATCCCGTGGCAAAAATTCTACCGTCTTTTTCTGACCTGCTTTATTACTGTAGCCTAAAACATACTTTTCTTCCTCGCGCGTCACTTTCAAATCCTCTATTTTACCCTCATCTAAAAGGACACTTTTACCATACGTGACTTCATCCAGTACCCGGGTTGAGAAAGTCGCGAAATTAAGCTTATCACAGGCAGTTTTAAAACACGGTTCACTATCCCCTTCTATATACTGCCTTACATCACGGATCACACTTCCTTCTTTGTTTAAAAACCAACCCACCCGGTAAAATGGATTCATAAACCAAACAGATTTACCTTCACCACCCAAAGGGTCATTGGCCACTATTAGATGCTCCGGGGAAATGGTCGTAAATTTATTCCGGTACCAAGAAGCAAACTCCTCCATTGTTACAAGGGACAACTGGCCGGATTTTCTTTTATCATCCAACACTTTAATTTGCTTGCCGTACCCACCTCCATATTTTTCCCAAGAGTAAGAATTTTCTAAACCTACAACTACCTGCCCAAACTGGTTTAAATCCTGCTTAGTATAAATATCAATTAAGCGGGCAAAATATCCCTCAGTCAAAAGATGAAAGTCCTGGTAATCGTTAACCTGGACGCTGTAAGTACTGTTCTCAACATATTTACCATAACCGTTAATCGGGTCACGTGCTGCCCACTGCATTACAACAACAGGAATTTTTTCGTCCAAAGTTTGGGCGGGCCGGAGAGTACTGATTTTTGAAGGGTAGTAAGGCGCACCCCAATACTGCCCCCAAATTTGGTAGTTGTCCGTAGTGTACTGGTCGGCAACAATCAAAGAAGCTGTCACCCCATATTTTTTCTGCATATACCCTAAGGAATAACTGTCAACCCACCACCCCCCGACAGACTTAGGATAAAGCCCAAAAACACTCTTAAACCGTTCAAACACTACATCAACCAATTAGCCCAACCGGGCGTTACTTCCAAAAAAAGGCCTTTCTCGTGCCCTGAAGGTAAGGAACCGGTAATTTTTTGGTCTTCCAAGGCATCAAAACGTATTAGCCAGGTAGCGGGAACTTTTAGATCCTGTAAAATCTTTACCTGCCCTAGGACAACATCAAGTGGCTGCTGGTTTTTTATATCCCAAAACTCCTGTCCCCTAATAGGGTTTACAACCGTAACAAAAGAAGGCCCGGCAGCAAAAACTTGTGCCGGCAAAAGAAATAAGAATATCGCTACAATAAAAAAGAATCTATACATTCCTCAGGCTTTTTAATTCCGTATAAACCCTCTCCTTGCCTAATAATAACGTCAGCACCGAATAAATAATAACCCCTAATGCAACTGTCGGAATTAACGCCTCCCATCCTCTAACAAAGTTATTTGCAAACAAGTAAACACTCACCCCCATAATCATTGAAGAAAGGGTCGGCAGGTAAATCGCTTCAAGCACTCTCACCTTAATAAAACGCTTTATTAAAACTACTGTAATTACAGATGTAAAAGAGATTAAAAATGATGCCAAAGCAACTCCTGTAAAACCATAGAAGATTACCAAAATCGGAGTCAGCACCCAAGTTAAAACGGTCCAGAAAACCATTAATTTCAAGGTTACCCTAATACAACCCACAGCATTTAAGACATTTGTAAATGTTGTAGAGATAACCGCCCAGAAAGTAGAAAAAGCAAACAGGTAAAAGCTGCTTACAGCCGGCTGCCACTTAGGCGAAACGACATACAATACAAGCGATGGTAAAATTGCCGCTAAACCAAATAGTACCGGATAAACTAGCAGTGATGTTGCAAATAATGACTTTTCAATGGCCTTGCTCAGTGATTGCTTATCATCCTGCATCCTGGAAAATGCAGGGAAGGTAATCCTGATAATAATATTCATCACCTCAAGCGGCAAAAAAGCTAACGCCTGGGACCAGGTTATATAACCAATCCCCACAGGACCCACCATCCTCGCAATCACCAAAGGGACCAGGCGGTCTTTAAGTAAAGCCAATATACTGTTGAGTTGGAAAGGGATACCGAAAGACAGGAGCTTTAAAGCAGCAGCCTTTTCTATCCTAAACCCAACCTTTGCAGGAGCCAAGATATAAATTAGTACCGTACCTATTACCCCTCTGAACAAAGCTGCAATAGAAAAACTCCACAACCCTAATCCCTGAAAAACAGCTAAGACCAGTAAAGTATTAAAAGTTAAAGTCTCCACAATCTCCACCACTACCAATGGTTGAAACTTTAACTCCCTTTCCAAAAGTACCGCCGGCACAACCTTTAGAGAAGATAAAAAGAAAGCAACACCCAACACCCGCACCAACCATACCCCGTCTTCATTTAACGCGTAGAAATCACCGATAAAAGGGGCACTGAGGATAATAACCAGACTTAAAGTGGTAATGATTAACTGCTGGATAGTAAAAACCGTTTTTATATCCGCATCTGTCACAGCTTCTTTTTTTTGGATTAAAGACGCAGCTAAACCGATATCGGAAAAAAAAGCAAAAAATGTAATTACTGCCGTGGCAATATTAAAAATCCCTAAAGTCTCAACCGGCAAGACTTTAGCTAAAATTACATTTAATGATATAAAGCTAATTACCCGAAGGGCAATTTGGCGGGCAGTCAAACTCATAAAAGATTTCACAACCCTGTTTTTAATCTCTTTTAAGGGGATCACTGTCTCTCCGCTCATAACACAATCCTTTTTCGCTTAAGCTTATATAAACCCAGGAAAATTAGAACCGCCAAACCTGCTACCGTTATCGAATTTGCTAATATCCTAACCGGGGTATCCCAAAGCTTTGCTTCTACAGTATGTGCACCCTTATTAAGAGTAATTGTCATAAGCCCCAGATCGTTTTTGGAATCAATCTCTGTCTCATGCCCGTCTAGTAAAATCCGCCAGTTGGGAAAATAATACTGGGAAAGCCTGAACTTAGTATCCTCTTCAACATCTGCTTTAAAGTAAATCCAATTACTTCCCTCCCGCCACCCGGAAATTGTAGCTTTTCCGGACAACACCTCAAACCTTACAGTTGCCAATTCGGCAGGAGGGGCTTTGGCTGATTTAGGCAAAAAATCGAAGATGGATCTTTTTATCTGGGCATCCCATTTTGCTCCTGACAAAAGCTCGCTGTCTGTTAGGGGGAAAAACTTCTCCGGCCTGAAAAAAGAAAAGTTTACAACCACCACCAAAACTAAAAATATCATTATTGCAATCTTCTTCTTTTCTTTTAAGCATAAGATAAGACTTCCCGACATAAGCGAGAGTGAAAAGATTATCAGCATTAAAAACCTCCAGGGAAATTGAAGGTACTTTAGGGGCTCAATAAGTCTCCAAATAAACTCCGACCTTGGATTGATCATAAAGATACTGCCTAAAGCTACCGCCGACAAAAAACCCACTAAAATACTTACCCTTCTATCCTTACGCCACAAATAGACAGCGGCAGTTATGGCTGCCAACCATCCTAATACATGCACCCAACCTATTTGAAATGACATTCCGTCCCTCTCCCCTCCAGGAACCTCTCTCACCGAGGCCCCCCATCCCCAAGAATTTTCTAAAAATAATTTTCTAAGACCCTTAAAATGCTCTGTATTGGAAAAATACCCGGAAGTAGTTGTCTCAACATGGACTAAATCTTTTTCCGTGATTGCAGGCAGCCAATAAAATGCCGCCAGAAATAAGCCTAAAATTAAAGATGCAATGAATAATGCCAAAAACTTAAAGTCTTTTTTTTGGGCAAATAATATTACTGCAAAGGCCAATGTGACAGGTATAAAAATCATGGTGGATAAGTTATGCGAAAGGGCTAAAAGCGCTACGAATATTGCCAGAAGTGAAGTGTTGCCTATCGTTGCAGAATCCTTTAACCTGACCACTGCCCAAAAGATTGCCGGGAAAAACATTCCTAAAAGAAACATAAAAATATAAGCCCCGACAAAAGGGATCGCAAACATTATCTTGGCAGAAAACATCAGGCTCCCGGTTAAGAGATAAAAAATTTCACCAATATAATAAGACAGCGGGGCATAATAGTTAAACAGGGGGTAGCCGTAAAGTCCACCTAAGTCAGGCACCCATCGGCAGGGGATTTGTCCGTCGCGGATACATTTATCCATCTCAAAAAGGCGGACCATCTGGACATCATCGTGGTGAGTAAAGTATGTTGGCCCCAAAAGCGGCCAGAGTAAACTGAGGGTAAGCAGTAACCCAAACAAAAAAATAGAATTTTCCCTCAGAAAAACTTTTAAGTTAGCCATTTTCCCAAACGGAGTTTTCCTGTAGCAAAAGCTACGACAACCAGGGCAGAAAGCAATGTAGTTATGTTACCCAAAGACCTGACCGGAGTGTTGGAAAAGTTTAGCTTGATTTGATAATCCCCTTCGGCTAATCTTACCCGGATCAGGCCGCGCTTAGACGGCTCTTCTTGGGAAACCAATTTATCATTAACCAGAACTTCCCAGCCGGGGAAGTAAGTTACGGGAATTTCCACATCGGCCTTCTTCAACACCTTAATCTTAAAGGTAGCTGAAGAAGACCTTTTATTAAAATTAGAAACTTCTGCCTCCCCATCCATTGTGTGCGGCAAAGACACTTTTTCTTCTTTTAAAGATGTCACCCAAACAGGCAAATAGTCTTTTGGTAATTTATCATCTATTGCAAACACTGCTGCCGAAGCATAGTGGTCATCTATGGAATCCAGGTAGAAAGATTCTGGGTGAAAATATCCGATATTAAAAACTACAACGCCTAAAGCTAACAAGACACCAAAAATGGCAGCCCACTTTTTCAAATACAGCCCCATAGCACCCCCTACTATCGAAATCAGGAAGATCGAAATCCCTAAAAACCTCCAAGGGAATTGGGTAAAAGCCAAGGTTGGAAATGTCAGCCAAATCGGCGTTGACTTATTGTGTTGCATAAATAAGGAAAATAAGAATTCAGCTATTAAAAACAGGGTTAAAGAAAGCACTACCCGGCTTTTCCTAAAAACCAAAGTAAGTATTAAACTTAAAGCCAGGGCAAACCAATGGGTAAGCCCAACCTGAAAAGACATCCCGTCGTCTTTCGCCCCCCAAAGGGATGCCCCGTAACCCCAGGATGGCGTAAAAAATTGCCTGACTTCCACAAAATGCCCACGGTAATCAAAGTACCCGGAGATAAGTTCCGTCGAACGGACAAAGTCCTTTTCAAAAAAAGCCGGCAATAAAAAGCTTGCCGCCAGCCCTAAACCTAAAACGGTAGCTAAA
>LCEJ01000071.1 GCA_000997105.1 Candidatus Daviesbacteria bacterium GW2011_GWA2_42_7 | reverse complement strand
ATACTGAAAAGAAGTTTTGCATAAGTTTTTGAAACTGAAAATTTTCCAACAACAAAAAAGGCTGCCATCCTTACTATTGTAAACATTAGTATAAATATCTTTAAAACAAACCCTGCTAATATTCCTAGGTGCTTCCTATAAATATACACCAGTCCTTTAAATTCCCCAACCCACTGGACAAGCTTCGGGTCTTTCGAGCTCCCCCCTCCTAAATGGTAAATTTGTGCCTTGTCTGTCCAACCGACCTTAAAACCGGCTTTTTTTGCCCGGATACAATAATCCGTATCCTCACAATACATAAAGATACTCTCATCCAACCCTCCAATACTCTCTATGACTTCCCTTTTTATCACCATCACCGATCCCGAAACCCAGCCCACCTCTTTCTCTTTATTATAAAAGGATTTAAATTTCCTATGGAATGACGGTAAATATTCCCTTATTTTAGGCAGGATATCATCCCACCCGGAAAGCCAAAAAAAGAGGGGCGGCCCAAACGGCAAATCACCAACATTAGGCTGTAAACTTCCATCCTTATTCAGTAGCTTGCATGAACCAACCCCAAACCCCGACATTTCCATAAAATCAACCAGGCTATCCAGTGACCCAACAGGCACAATCGTATCGGAATTTAAAAGCAGGTAATATTTTGCCTCCCTGCTTTCGATCCCCAAATTATTTCCGCCGGCAAAACCTAAATTTTTATCACTTCTTATAACACTAACTTTAGGAAATTCTTTTTTCACCATCTCCACCGACCCGTCAGAAGATGCATTATCAACTACTACAACACCAAATTTACGATTCGGGCTATATTTGAAAATACTGTCCAAACAATCCCGAAGTAAATGACTTGCTTACCGGGTTTGAAGGATAAAACCTTAATGTTGCCTTTGAATTATAGGGGAGTTCTTCATACCAAACATGGTCGCCTACAAAATTACTGGGCTTTTTGAACATCTTATTTTCCACTGCCGGCTCATAACCATTTACGTAAAGTGATTCCCTAAAAGGATAAATATACTCTTCCAAAAAAGTGCTCTCCTGCTGGTCCCTAATATAGACATAGGCAGTTTCAGGCGGATGGTTCAACCTGATCGGAGGAATAAACTTACCAAAGAAATATTTATCTTCCAGCTGCATACGGTAAAATTGTGTAATATCCTGCCTCTTAAAATCAGAAAAATAGGCAACTATATTGGGGTTTTGCCAGGTGTCACCATCTAAATTAGACTTCGTGGAATCAGGGATCGGGGCAAAGTCCTTAATTTTCGAAGGCCCCGGCAAAAGGATATAAATTAGACCCAAGACAAAAATCACCCACAAAACTTTCTTGATCATTGGAAAAGCCTGGCCCTACCTAAACGGTAATGTAAATCTTTCAACCTTCTTTCCCCGATAACTTTAGCAGGTACTCCGCCTACAATGGCGTATTCGGGTACATCCTCGGTCACAACTGCACCGGCTGCAATCACTGCACCTTTGCCAATCTTTACCCCAGGTAAAATAACCGCCCTGGGACCAATAAAGACATAGTCACCAATCGCTACCGGAGCTACAGTAGCATGAAAGTCTTCGGCATTAATGTCATGTTCGGAGTTATAAACCATTACCTCAGAGGCAATGTCTACATGGTCACCAATTTGCAATTTATCCCTCCCGTCTAAGAAAACCCCCTGTCCGATTATGGTATTCCTACCTATTCTTACACCGGCCGGGTAAAAAAACTGCGCCCCCATATGGATGTAAGATTTCCTGCCGATCTTAACCCCGGCACACCTGTAAATAAATTTACGGATTATATGGCTGGGAATAAACCCCGCAAGGCGGACAATAAAAAGTTCTATGTCCAGTACATAGTTAAACAGCCTGTTAAATCCTTTATAGATAACTTGGCCTAAAGAAAGTTTCTTCCCCATCCTATCTTTAAACATAATAATAATTATACCCTAATCCTTCTTTTCCTTCTCCTGCTTCTAATCCTTCTCTCCATGGAATAAGCTAAAAACTTCTTCATCGGAAAGCTTGGCAGCTTTTTTTTCAATCTCCCGCTTGGCTAAAGTGGCCGGAAGCCTTCTCAGCGCATCCATAAATACGCTCCAATACTTAGGATGCTGTACTAGCCTTTTTGCCAAAGCCATCCGGTGCTCTGACATCATTTTCTGGTCGGTAATGTTCTTCCAGACAAAAATCAGCATATTCCTCTCAGATGTACTGCTGATAGTGCTCCGGGTAAAGTTGCTCTCAATAACCCCTTTTTCTTTATAGTGCTCAACCCTACTTCTTGGTTCCCAAATATTGATATAGCCTCTTTTAGTGGCCCTATAACCTAAATCTACATCTTCAACATAAAACGGGTTATACAACTCATCAAGCCCACCAATTTCATCCCACAAACTTTTCCGAAAAATTGAACTTCCACCTGATGTCCAAAGCGTCCGGTGATATTTAGCCTCGCCAGAGGTCGTCTGGCGTGCTTGGTCATGCCGGAAAAACCCATCCTTAAAATATCCAACGGACCACAGCCCTCCAACATTACATCCGACACTAAAAACTTTTGGATCTTCAAAGTGAGGTAAAGCATACCTTAAAACATCCATACCTGCAGAACAACAACCTCAGGAAATTCAGATTTTAAGAGATTAACCGTTTCATCAGTTGAAGCATCATCAGAAGCAACAATTTCTTCGACTTTATTTGCCCCGGCAAACTCTAAAACACCCGGCAGATGTTTTTTTATTTTTTCTGCCCCATTCCAGTAGGGGATAACTATAGAAATTTTCATTGTCCGGCCACACTCTCAAATACTCTTAAAACAGTTTTTGTCATCTTACCCCAGGAAAATTTTTCTGCCTGTTTAATGCTTTCTGCAGATTTTTTAGCGCGCAGTTTACAATCACCCGAGATAGCCCTTATCGCCTGTTCAATTTGAGTAACAGATTGCGGATTAATCAAAAGCCCGGCAGATCCCACAGCTTCGGGCATTGAAGAAACATTAGACACAATTGCCGGAGTGCCACAAGCCATCGCCTCCACTGCCGTTATCCCAAATCCCTCATACAGCGCCGGTAAGATAAAAGCTTCAGCTCCATTTAAAAGGTATGGCAAATCCTCCGTTGGGGCAAAACCGGTAAAGATAACCCTATCTTCTACCCCAAATTTTTTGGGTGCTTTAAGGGTACTTTCAAACATCCAGCCTTGTCTTCCCTGCCCGCTAGTTTTCCCCACAATAACAAGCTTAATACCTTCCAGCTTCTGAAAAGCCTCAATAAGCCTGACCAAATTTTTCCTCGGCTGGATGGTACCTATATAAATTATGTAGCGGCCATGGATTCCGTACTTTTCTATAACCTCCAGAATTCTTTCCCGGTCTTTCAGCGGCCTGAAAATATTTTTATCATAGCCGGGATAAGCCACAGTAATTTTCTCTTTTTTAACTGAATAATATTTCATTAAATCCTGCTTTGAAGAGTTAGAAATTGTTACAATGTGTACGGCGTTACTCACGGAATACTTAGTCCAGTTTGTAAGTTTGAAGAGATCGTCTTTTTTATACATCTCGGGAAAATGTAAGTAAGAAAGGTCAAAGATAGTTACTACTCTTTTAACAGGAGAAAACCGCGGGATATAGTGTGTCGGAGAAAAGAGCAGATCGGGCTTACTGCGGGCTGTAAAAAGTGCTAGAGGTAAAGCAATTCTTGTCCAAAGCCTTTTGGGCCTTAAAACTTTGTACTTCCAGCCCCCTCTCTCATTGGGCAAATCATTCATTGGGGCAGAGGGTAATAAAATGGTGTAATCGTTCTTTCGGTCTAGTTGTTCCAGGCCCTTCAAAATTTCAAAGCCAATTTGTGATGACCCTAATCTTTGGGGGACATTTGCCTCGTATCCGTCAATCCAAATTTTCATAACTCCAAAACCTCCCTGTATACCTTAACTGTTTCTTGCGCACATTTCTCCCAGGTAAACTTCTTCGCTTGCTCAAAACCATTTTTAATCATCTCTTCCCTTACTCCCTTACTATTCATAATTTCTCTGACCACTCTTATCATCCCTTCCATATCCTCCGGGTTAACATATTTAGCTGCCTCTCCTCCCACTTCCGGCATTGATGAAACATTGGAGGTAATAACCGGAGTCCCGCAAGCCATTGCCTCAAGAATTGGCAAGCCAAACCCTTCATAAAGTGATGGATATAGCAAAACTTCTGCCGCATTGTAAAGCAAAGGCATCTCTTCTGAGGGAAGATAGGGGATAGTCTCCCCAGTAATAACCAAACTAAAATCTTTAACTATCTCCTTAACTCTCCCCAAATTTCTTCTCTCCCCAATACCTCCAATGGCCAAAATAAATTCTTCCGGTAAATTATATTTCCTTCTAAACACCTCCACATCCTTCTGATCCCTCTTTTTAAACTCTCTCCCCACCCCTTCGTAGACTACCTTAATCTTTTCTGACGGAATCTTTGATACTTCTAGCAGATCTTTCTTTGTAGCCTCTGAAACCGCAATCACCATATCAATCTCCTCTTCCACTAATTTCAATCTTCTTTTATGCACCTCAACTATTTTAGGATGCGACAATTGTGGAAATTTTAAGGGGATTACATCATGATAAGTTGTTACCTTCTTTGCCTTTGTCTTTGGCTGGATCCAGTCAGATGAGTGAAAAACATCAACCTCTCCAATAAATGTTTCAATCGGTAAGATCCTGAGCCTGTTAAAAAGAAGTTCGAGTAGTGTCGGAGGGACAGAAAATGATTTTACATTTGAAAGATTACCCCTGTAAGGTTTGCGAAGTGAAGAATAAAAAAATACTGTTTTAAAGTCCTGCATTTGAGCAAGCCCTAATGCTAAATTTTGGGTATAAGTGCCTACCCCTCCACCATGTGCAATTTGTGAAATATCCAAACCCACCCTCATACTATTAAGTATATCAAAGGCGCCGATAAAAGTTTATAAACCCCACACCTGCAAAATCATAAACTTGAGATTTACTAAAACCATTACTTTCCAATTCCTTTTCTAAAAACCTTCCAGGATCGGTAATGTCAACCAGATATTCAAATAAGTAAACCTCATGTTTCCCCTGCAAAAGAACATTTAGATTTTGGACATCTTTATTTGATCCAGCAGGGATTTTGGCAAGCCCAGCCAATACATTTGAGGAATCATTGCTATAAAATACATATGGAGAAAATTTAGAATTGCTCTCAAATAAAACAGTGGAATTATCATCAAGCTTACTTTCCACAAAAGCAACCGCTCCCCTCCAATCCTCCCTTTGGAACTTAGGGTTGGTGTAATAAATACCTAAAAAGGTAAGGCTAAAAAAAACTGCCAGTAAAACTGATGGCCTAAAAATATGCTTTGGTAGCCGGGAAAATCCGAAAGCTGCCAGTAAATAAAACGCCGGCAAAATAAAAACCATCCTGAAATATGAAAGCATAGGAATAAAAAAGGAGATCAAAAAAGCCATGGTCAAAGGAACCCCCACCCAAAAAAATAATAATAAATATTCTTTTCCTAACTTCCCCCAACTCCCCAAAATACCCCTAACCCCCCCAACTCCCCAAAGCAAACTTAAAGCTCCTACCACTCCCGCATAAATCCGCTTATCCTCAAAACTTACTCTTCCTACCAAAGTCTTAACCCAAACCAAACTTAAATCACGAAAGTTTGCCCCACCTGCTACCTGTTTCCAGCCGGGAAGAGCTAGAGAAGCCTTCTGACCTTCTAAAAACTGTTGGGGAAAAGTGGTTACTGCCCATGGT
>LCEJ01000070.1 GCA_000997105.1 Candidatus Daviesbacteria bacterium GW2011_GWA2_42_7 | reverse complement strand
TGGCTAATTTTTTCATCTGATAACCCCTTTTCCTTCTTTTCTGCATAGTTCCAATGTGCAGCCACCCCGTATTCCGCTTCCTCGTGCATTACTCTCGTCCGTATCTGTATTTCAAAAGGTAGATCTCCCGACCCGTAAACCCTGGTATGGATAGACTGGTAACCATTGGGGCGTGGGTGAGCAATGTAATCTGAAATTGGTTCCGGTAAAGGCTTAAACTCTTTATGGACAATATCTAACACTTTGTAACACTCCTCAGTATCTGAAACTATAATTCTTAAGGCTATTAAGTCATGAATTTTACTTAGGTCTTTTTTTATCTCCGGCCTTGTTAACTTTGTATATAAAGAGTAAATATGTTTTACCCTGCTTTGTACTTCTGCCGGTATGCCTTCTTTTTTCAAAGCTAGAGTAATACTTCCTTTTATTCTAAGAAGCTCTTTGCCTAACTTTTCTAAATTACTTTTTGTGTAACTTTGTACCCACTTATATTCAGCAGGCTGAAGGTACATAAAAGCTAGGTCCTGCATCTGGCCCCGCATCTCCCCCATCCCTAACCGTTCTGCCAGAGGCGCAAAAATTTCCAGTGCCTTTTGGCAGACCTCTCTCCTTTTTACCTCATCTACATACTGCAAAGTCGTCAGGTTATCTAAAATATCGGCAAGCTTAATTAAAACAACCCGCAAGTCTTTTGCTAAAACCAAAAACATTTTACGCAAGTTTTCTGCAAACACATCCCCCATCTCTTCTTTTGGTTTTATGATACGCAGCTTCTCAAAAGCCTCCATCATCACACCTACCTCTTCCCCAAACTCTTTTCTAATATCCTCGATATTAGCAGCGCCCTCATGCAAACTATGGTGCAAAATAGAGGCCACTAAAGTTGGGGGGTCATTAACTTTAAATCTCAAGAGTGTCTCTGTTACCCGAATACAGTGATCAACAACAAATTCCCCGGAGTTCCTTTTCTTACCGGCCAAAGAAAGCCGGGCAAAATCTAAAGCTTTGCTATAAGGGGGTGTGATATTTAGGTCCATATCATATCAATTTTATGTCTATTATTTTAAATTGCAACTTCTCCTGGCCGTTAAATTTATTTAATTCCAGGTAATAAGCCAAATCAACTTTTTGTCCGTCTTTTAAATCCTCTACCCGCTCCCCAAAAGAAAAAGCAATTGCGTCAATCCCATCTACCGTAAATTTTAAGTGCTGGCCTTGACCGACAGTTTTAATGTCAGAAATTTTGACTTCTAAACTGGCAAGGACAGGCTGGGGGTTACTCACTCCCGTTGGTTCAAAAAGATCCAGGTCTTTAACCATCCTTTTATTGATATTTTCAGTCTTTACTACCGCTTCCACCTGCAAGACATCTTCTTCTGCCTCCACCATCTCCGCAATTTTTTCCAACCTCTCCCTAAAAAGGGTAATATTTTCGGTAGCAATGGTAAATCCTGCTGCCCGGGGATGGCCTCCTACATCAACCAAAATATCCGAACACTGCCTTATGGCCTCAACAACATTGAAACCGTTTCCGGACCTGGCCGACCCTTTACCCTGACCTTCGGCTGAGGAAATAATAATTGTGGGTTTTCGGTATTCATCACAAATCCTCCCTGCCACCAGCCCGACAATACCTGAAATCCACGACTCGCTGTGTAAAACTAAAATCTTTTTTCCCTGGAAACTTATATCTTCGTTGATCATTTCTTTAGCCTGAAGCACTGCATCCATAGCCAGCTTCTTTTTTTGGTCGTTAGTTTCTGCTAAAACCCCTGCTAACTTCTCTGCTTTTTCTTTATCCTTTGTGCAAAGAATCCGGAGTGAGTCCATAGCATGTTCTAATCTTCCCATGGCATTAATCCGGGGACCTAAAACATGGCCAACGTTGTAAGCAGTTATCGCTCCCCTTTGTAAACCGGACTGGTCAATTAATGCCAAAAGCCCTATCCTTTTTGTTTTGTTGAGTTTTTCCAATCCTATTTTTACCAAAGCCCTGTTTACTCCCAACGACATCCCGGTAGAATGGACAATCGCCAAAGCCTTTGGCTTTTTATCCGAAAGGGTATGGTGGTCCGTAATTATTAAATCCAATCCTAACCCTTGAGCAAACTCTGCTTCCTTATTTGCCACTATACCGTTATCCACGGTAATGACCAGTGAAGCACCTTTCTCTTTGACAGACTTGAGACCTTCTTCGGATAAACCATATCCCTCTTTTTCCCGGTGGGGGATATAAGGCAAAACTTTTGCCCCTAAAGATGTAAGCCCCAAATATAAAACAGCAGCCCCACAAACCCCATCGGCATCATAATCTCCGTATACAATAACAAGCTCTTTGTTTTCTACGGCCTGAAGAATCCTTTTTTTAGCTTTTTCGATACCGGGAATCTCCAGGTCTTTTTTATAATCTTCCAGATTAGGGTTTAAAAATTTATCTTTCCCGGCCTTAGTTTTAATACTGCGGTTGTAAAGAAACTGCTCTACTAAATTATCGGAGTAATGGGGACTGACTTTCCAAGCCTTAGGCATAACTTGAAGATTGTAGCACATTTACATACAATGACCACATGAACTACAAGGTACCAAAAGAGGTGCAGGAAATTTTAAATAAATTCACTAAATCCGGCTTTCAAATTTATATAGTCGGAGGGTCAGTGCGCGATCTTTTGATGAACCGTCCTGTCCATGATTGGGATTTTACCACCGACGCCAAACCGGAAGAGATCTTAAAACTTTTCCAGGAAGGGTTCTTAGAGCAAAGCTCGCAAAAAGGTTCGCTTTTTGGAGAACCTTTTTATGACAACAAGTTCGGTACTGTGGGAATACCAATAAAAGCAAGTAGTAATGACGGGTGGCGCGAAGGAGAGGTCTCGAGCGTCGACCGCAGCGAAGTTGTTACGAGCGAGGACGCACTCGAGATACCGAAGCGACAGGACCCGTCATTGAAATATGAAATTTTTGAAATTACTACAATGCGCAAAGAAGGTGTATACAAAGACTTCCGCCACCCTGCAGAGGTTTCCTGGACTAACAAAATCGAGGAAGACTTGGCCCGGCGGGACTTTACAATTAACGCCCTTGCTTTATCCTCCGACGGAACAATCTTTGACCCCTTTGGCGGACAACAGGATATCGATAGTGGAATTGTCCGCGCCGTAGGAGATCCGCATAAACGTTTCCGGGAAGATGCCCTCCGCCTCATGCGCGCCGTAAGAATTGCCACCCAACTAGAATTTGAAATTGAAAAAAAAACTTATTCTGCCATCCAAACAAATAGGGAATTAATTAAAGAAATTGCAAGTGAGAGAGTCCGTGACGAGCTCTTTAAATTACTTGCATCTTCGAATCCATACATAGGTATACTAAAGCTCAGGGAGGCGGGGATACTGGAAATAATTTTACCCGAACTTGAAAAATGTTTCGGGATAAAACAGGAAGGGCCAAAACATGCCAGGGTTTACGATATCGGGGAACATGCCCTTCTCTCACTCCAAAGCACACCCTCCCAGGATCCCCTGGTCAGGTTTGCTGCACTCCTTCATGACATCGGCAAACCGGAAACTGTGAAAGTTGATAAAACAGGCAATGCCACTTTTTATAACCATGATTTAGTTGGTGGAAAATTAGCTCTACAAATCGCCAAAAGGTTTAACTTAAGCAAAAAACAAACGGATAAGCTTTACCGCCTTGTCCGCTGGCATTTATTTACTGTTGATGAAAATCAAACAGATTCTGCCATCAGGCGTTTCATAAAAAATGTAGGGTTAGAAAATGTAAACGATATGCTAGCCCTTCGGATCGGGGACAGGTTAGGAGGGGGAACACAAAAGGCAATGTCCTGGAGAATGGAAAAATTCGGGGAAAGGATCGCCCAGGTTTTACAAAAACCATTTTCTATTACTGACCTTAAGATAAACGGCCAGGATGTGATGGAAACTTTAAATATCCCTCCCGGCCCCAAAGTCGGAGAAGTACTACAGAAACTTTTTGAAGAAGTCTTGGAAGATTCTTCTAAAAATAACCGCGATTATCTGTTGGGAAAAATTAAGTTACTTAAGTAACTTAAGCAACTTAGGCTACTTAATGTCCCAGCTTTTCTTCCCACAAAACCAAGAGGGCTGTGGCATTAAAAATTGAGGAATAAGTTCCAGAGATAATACCTGCCAAAAGGGCAACTGTAAACCACCTGATTGTTTCACCACCGAATAGAAGCAAGGCCAGTAAAACAAAGACTACCGTGAGAGACGTGTATCGTATCATGAACCGAAAAGCCCACCACTGTTAAAGCCGCTGTAACAAATAAAACGTCAACCTCAACTTTTAAAAAATGCCCCAGCAGGGAAAATAATCCCACCAAAAGCAGGACATCATGCAAAAGTGCTATAACAGCTGTAACTCCAAACCTCCAGGGGGAGGTAGGTTTAGGGACTTTTCTAAAAGCCAAAGCCAAATAAATTACAATCATGGCAGAAGCCAGCCCCAAAGAGACAAAAGCATTTCTGGTAGTTTCTACCCCAATGGTCGGCCCCACGTTTTCCACCCTTAACTCTTCAACCTGACCAAATTTTTCCGACAATGATTTTTTAACTTCAATAATTTTTTGTTCATTAATAGGTTTTGTTTTAACAATGTAAGAGGCCTCACCTGTTTCTACAATTCCTGATACTTCAATACCCGAACTAATAAATTCCCGGCGAATATCTTCCTTATCAAGTTTATTTTCAAATTTGTATTCCAAAAGTGCTCCACCGGTAAAATCCACTCCCAGGTTTAACCCGTATAAGCCCAGAGAGATTATGCCGGGCAAAATAATGATTCCGGAAAGTATAAAAAACCTCCACTTTTTACCCATTAAGTCAATCATCTTTTCTTAGCTTCCTTAATATCTTCGTGCAACTCTTCCTTTAGTTTTCTCACCGCCTCGGTAATCTCATCTTCAATCCCTTCAACTTTATCGTTTACAAATTTCATCAGTTCTTTATTCTTCTTAGAAGAGCCTTGCTCATCATCAGGATCTGCCTGTAACCTGGCAGCAAAAACAGCTTTATCTTCTTCTGAAAGTTTAGAAAAAATAATATCTAAAACAGTATGGTGAATCGTGGAATCCACAAGTTCTGCTAATTGGGATTTTTGCTCAGTGGACAGATCAAGTTCATCCAAAGCAATTATCAAGGATTCAATCTCCACAATATGGGCATAGAAACGACTCATGAAACTCTTCCTCCTTTCATATTAATCGGGCCTAAGGGTATTTCATCTTTAGGGTCATCAATAAAATAATAGAGAACTGCCCCTTTTCTTGGCCCACCGGCCAGTCCTACAAAATGCATCACCTCGGGAGACCCTCCCAGATGTTTGCCGGTCCATGCAGCAGGACCGGCATCACCGATCACCGCCACAACCGCCTGGCCAGTCTTAGGGTTGGCCACCAACATCTTCCGGAACTTAAAAAAGTCCCTGTATTTTCCCACGTTTTCTGCAAACCCCGGCGCTAAAAATGTCTGTACTGCCAAATAATACCTTTCCCGTTCTTTATCATTCTCATCAAAAGCGGCCTCGGAAGGAGCAAAATGTCCCCAGGCCCCAAGACCGGGGGCAATCCCTGCCGGACCGTACATCGCCCAATCGGAAGCATTTCCTGCATGCTTGTATAAATTATCACCCGGATAGCGGTAAAGATGCTGTTCTCCCCCAATCATCCCATAAGTCCTGTTTAATCTTATCCCCTCAAGTTCCGGCTCTACTTGCATTTTTAACTTTTCGGAAAGAATTTTACTGATCGCCTCATCTTCGGTATCGGTTAATTTCCTCATCTCCTCAGGGACATGTCCTTTTAAAGCTGCCACAAGAAGCACATTTTTATCCTCAGCCTTGGTAATCCCATCCTCATGGGCCGAAAGCTCTCCGGCATGCAAGGCCACATTTACCCCCGGAGTTGAAAGAAGCATCAATCCTCCTAAACCTCCTAAAGTAATGTTCCTCAAGTGCTGTCCATGGCTTGCCAGGAGTTTTTCCGACACATCCTTATGTTTAGCAAGCCATTTTTTCCTTAAGTATTCATAATGAGGTTTCTTTGAAAAAAACTGCATATTAGATTTTAAGCGGAGCTTGAAATTCTTGCTTCGCAATAATTTTAAACCTTGGTAACAACCTCAACAACGTCCTTGTAATAATTATTGCACTAAACATCGAAACCAATACCCCGATAAGAAGCGTCACCGCAAACCCACGGACCACGCTGGTCCCAAAAACAAGCAAGATCCCTGCGGTGATCATTGAAGAAACATTTGAGTCGCGGATAGAAGTCCATGCCCTTGAAAACCCTGCCTCAAGTGCTTTCCTGCCGGTTTTGCCTGACCGGAACTCTTCCTTCATCCTTTCAAAAGTTAAGATGTTGGCATCCACCGCCATCCCGATAGATAATATAAACCCGGCAATCCCGGCTAAAGTCAAAGTTATTGGCGGCATAATAAAAAGCCCTGTCCTAAAAACTGCCAATACCAAAAGAGTATAAATAATCAAGGCTAAATCGGCAATCAAGCCATATAAACCGTAGAAAGCCACCATATACACCATGACCAAAGCGATGCCGATAATCCCCGCCATTAAACTTTTTTGGATTGACTCCCGGCCTAATGTCGCACCGATCAACCTCTGCTGTAAAATTTCAATAGATACCGGCAACGCCCCGGCATTTAACTGGATGCTTAAATTTTTTGCTTGCTCGGCGGTAAAACTTCCGGTAATTACTGCACTCCCTCCGATAATTTCCTGCTGGACAGTTGGTGCTTCGACCGGTTGTGAGTCCAGGAAAATTGCCAAAGGCCTCCCGATATTTCTTTTTGTTACAGCTGCAAATTTTTCCGATCCCTCGGCAGTAAATTCAATCGCTACTTGCGGACCGGCTTTTGTCCCTGAGGAACCAAACGTTACCTGCGCCTTCTTTAAATCTTTACCTGTCAAACCGGTGCTTACGGTATTTTCAAAAGTAATAACGGCTGAGGATGTAGCCTCTGCAGATGCTGTTGCCAAAAGTTCCCGAAACTCAAGCTGTGCAGTTTGCCCAACTAAATTTACCGCCGTTGACACATCCTTGACCCCGGGCAGTTCCACCAAAATCCTTCTTTCTTCCCCAAGCTTTGAAGATTGGACAACCGCCTCAGAAACCCCATAAAGGTTGACCCTTTTTTCAATCACCTGGCGGGCTGACTCTAAGGCCGTATCCCGGTCTTCCCGGGCAACACTCTCCATTTTAGTCCTTAATACCAACTCCGTCCCACCTTCTAAGTCTAACCCCAGTTTGACAGGGAATTTATTGATAAATGGAATCCCTGATAAAACCCCGAGTGGCGGCAGGTTTATCCAAACCGCCAAAAGGGTAAGAACCATTATTAACCACAAAACTATCCTTGGCTTCATGAAAATTAGATTACCACCCCATCCATAAGCTCTTCCTCATCCCCTAAAAGCATGACCTTGGGCTGG
>LCEJ01000069.1 GCA_000997105.1 Candidatus Daviesbacteria bacterium GW2011_GWA2_42_7 | reverse complement strand
TTACGGGGAGGTGGACAGGATTGCCAAGCTTATTCCTCCACCGAAGCAGGGTTTTCATCAGTCCCTGGATGATGCCTTAAGGGTGGTTCAGGAGCTGAATGAACTTTACAAAAGTAATTCCCAAGTTAAGATTTTGATTGATTTGGCAAAAAAAGTTGAGGGGACGGTTAGGCATGCTTCAGTCCACGCGGCAGGGTTGGTGATTTCCCCAACCGCTATGACTGATTTTACCCCTCTTCAGAGGGAGTCCAACGGAGATAAAATTATTTCCCAGTATGATATGTTTTCCATTGACCAGGATTATGAGGGAGTTGGCCTGATTAAGCTGGATATTTTGGGGATCAGGAATCTATCTATTTTAGGCCATGCTGTTGATATTGTCAGGGGAAACCGGGGGGTTGAGGTGGACCTGAATAATTTACCAATGGATGATAAAAAGTCATTTAAGCTTTTAGCTCAAGGGGCAACCATGGGTTTGTTTCAGCTGGAAAGTTCGGGGATGACACGTTATTTGGTTGAGCTTAAACCGACAAGTATTTTCGATATTATGGTGATGGTAGCGCTTTACAGGCCGGGTCCAATGAGCATCATTGATGAATATATCGCCCGCAAACATGACCCAAAAAGAATTTCTTACTACGATCCCAGGATGAAAGATTATTTGCAGTCATCTCTGGGGCTCCTAGTCTATCAAGAAGATGTGCTTTTGACCACAATCAATATTGCCGGCTATGACTGGGCGGAGGCGGATAAATTTAGGAAAGCAATGGGGAAGAAAATCCCGGCAGAGATGGCCAAACAAAAAGAGCATTTTATTGAAGGGTGTATTGCCAATGGTTTGACAAAAGAAAAAGCTGAGGGTTTATATCAACTTATCAAGCCATTTGAAGGTTATGGTTTTGGTAAGGCTCATGCCGCCTCTTATGCGATGGTGGCTTACCAGACTGCTTATATGAAGGCTAATTTCCCGGTGGAGTTTATGGCGGCAGTTATGACTGCAGAGTACGGGGATTCGGATAAGATCGCTGCTGCCATGGAGGAGTGCAAAAAAATGGGAATTGCGGTTTTACCGCCGGATGTTAATAAATCTGGGGTTGGGTTTACTATTGAAGACCTGGAAAATGGCCAAGGGATAAGGTTTGGGCTTTCGGCCATTAAGAACGTGGGGATTTTAGCAATTGAGTCTATTATAAAGGCAAGGGACCCTTCGGCAGATTCGACCCATTCGACAAGCTCAGGGCGAGCAAGCTCAGGGCAGGCATTTAAGTCTATGGCAGACCTTTGTTGCCGTGTGGATACCAGGTTGGTGAATAAAAAAGCTTTGGAGAGTTTGATAAAAGCCGGGGCATTGGACCTTTTGGGTACCCGGGCTGCGCAACTTTTAGTCCTTGAGGCTTGTTTGGAAAAGGTCCATCAACAGTCTAAAAATTCCCTCTCCGGCCAGGTTGGCCTTTTTGGTGAAGAGGAAAAAATAAACGAGATTGCGGTTAAACTTCCTGATATACCGGAGCTTGAGCTTGACCAGATGTTAATTTTTGAAAAAGAGCTTTTGGGTTTTTATTTGCACGAGCCACCTTTTTTAGAACTTTTAAAAAAGACAGAAGAGATTTGCTCAGTTAAAATTTCGGAAATTACAGAAGAGCTGGTTGGGCAAAAAGTGGTTTTGGGTGGTGTGTTAACAGAGGTAAAAATGGTCATGACCAAAAAAAGCCAGGCCGAGATGGCGTTTATTAAACTTTCCGATACGTTATCCGATATAGAAGCGGTTGTATTCCCAAAAACTTTTGAAGTTGCCAAGCAGATTTTAGAAAAGGATAAGGTCTTACTTGCTTGGGGCAGGATTGACAAAAGGGAGGATCAGTTATCTTTAGTGGTGGATAAAATTGAGGAGTATAATCCGGAAACTTCAGTGGTGGATATACCCCAAGGGGTAAAAGTTACCAAGGAGGTTGAGGTTATAGTACCCAGTGGGGCAGGGGTGGAAGTTTTACAGAAGGTTAATAAAATCTTAAGGACTTACCCCGGAAATTTTAGTGTTTCTATACTTTTACCAAATGGAGGGAATGACCTTAAAAAGATGAGCCTGCCTTTTGGGGTAAGTTTTGACCCCCTTTTAGTGGATGAGATTGAGGGGCTTTTGGGCAAAGGGGCAATTAGGCTCATTTAGGCTTAAAAAATTTTTAATTTCTAAATTTTAATTTCTAAATCTTGCCTTTTTCTTGCGAAAAAGGTAAAATCCATAGGTATGATTTCGGCAAATGTGAAAGAACAAGAACTCAAAATCGGGGATACGATCCGTGTCCATTCTACTGTGGTGGAAGGGTCTAAAACCAGGATCCAGGTTTTTGAAGGGATTTTGATCTCTTTTTCCGGCAGGGGGGAGAACCGGACGATGACTGTAAGAAGGATCGGGACAGGGGGAATGGGAGTGGAAAGAAAATGGCCTTTGGACGGCAGGTCTCTGGTTAAAGTTGAGGTAAAAAAGAATGCCAAAAAAGTCCGCAGAAGCAAACTTTATTATCTCCGTGAGCTAACCGGTAAACGGGCGGTTAGAGTGTAAGTGAATGATTTAAGACAGCTTGCTGTCGCAAGGTCTTGCGAACTTGAGAGCAAGTTCTTAAGATTAAAGATTTAAGATTCATGATCGTAAATCATATCTCGTAAATCGTAAATCTTCTCCATGATAACTCCAACCCTTAAATTAGAAGAAGAACTTTGGAATAAAGGTTTTTCCTGTGTCTGTGGCCTGGATGAAGTCGGACGGGGCTCTTTTGCGGGGCCTGTAGCAGCAGGGGCAGTAGTTTTTCCTTGTAATGTTATTCTACCTGAAGGTATAGCAGACTCTAAGCTTTTAACTCCCAAACGGAGAGAAAAATTAACTGTACAGATTAAAGAGGTGGCCTTAGCATGGTCAGTTGCTGTGGTAGGTGTTTCCTATATCAATAAGTTAGGTATTGGCAAAGCTACCCAGATGGCTTTTAGGAAAGCCGTTAGAAACCTACATCCCAGACCTGACTATATATTATTTGATGCGTTCTATAATTTTCGCTCTGCGAAAATTTCAAGCTTTGCTTATATAAAGCACTTGAACAGAAAAAGACAAAAACCTGTTAAAGACGGGGATAAAATCTGTGCATCAATTTCTGCAGCTTCTATTATTGCCAAGTTTTACAGGGATAATTTAATGAAAAAGCTGCAAATTCACAGGAAGTCTGTTAATCTGACAAGATTTACGACGAATGATTAAAGGTTTAAGATATTCGTAAATCATGAATCATAAATCGATTGGTGATGCCGGTGAAGAGATAGCTTGCAACTACCTTAAAAGGCAAGGATACAAGATTCTGGAGAAAAATTTCCGGATTAGGGGCGGGGAAATAGATATTGTAGCCCAAGATAGAGATTATCTTGTCTTTGTGGAAGTAAAAACCAGGTATTCCCATGAATATGGTTTACCTGTCGAGTCAATGACCCCATGGAAAATTAAACATATCCTAAAAACTGCCAAATTTTACTTGCAAAAAATAAATTGGGGAGATAACCCCTATAGGTTGGATTTTATATCGATTGATTATGCCGGTTATCAGGAAAATCCTGAGATAGAGTTAATTAAAAATATTACAGGCTAATAGAATATTAAGTTGACATCTTGTAGAAAAAACCTATATGCTGATTTAAGCGAGGGGGTGAAATATATGAATATTAAAAAAATAATAGGGGAAGCGGTTGTGGCAGGGGCTATATTTGGAAGTTCAGCTTTACCTGTTTTGGCAGCCGGAGGGTTTGATGAGTTTGGCTATAACAGGACGGCAATGATTTTTAACGGGACAGGTTCAAGTTGGTGTCAGGCTAAGAGTTTACCTGCCAATTGCCAGGGTATCTATTCCCCGGATAAGCTTGTAATGAAATGGAATGCCGAATGGGATAGGGGAAATGCCGAAGGATGGGCTAACCCTCCTTATGCTGCATGGGAGAACAATGAATGGAACGGGAAAAACGGAGGATCAGGTACGGTTTGGCATTATAAGATTGTCTGGGTAGGTAATTACAATGCAAATCCAAGTTTAATTCCTGATGGTGGATATGGAATCTGGGGGCAATTTGCGGTTTTGATGGATCAGGGAACTGATCCGAGTTTTGGACCGGGACATATCTGGTTTGCCCATGCCAACCCTTCGGGCTACGGAGCGTATTAGTTTACAAGGTACAGGTTACAGAGTACAGTGAATAGTAAATTAAGGCCTTATATATTAAAGGCCTTAATTTTTGTAGTGCGTGTGGGGTGGGTGGGTTTCTATATTTCCATATCGGAAGTGGGAAGATAGATTTTGTGCAACTGGATAGGTTATTTGAGGTAGATTAGAATTTCTCTGCGGTAATCTAATAGTACTCCTTCGCCTTTTCTGACTTCCCTTGAACTTGCAAATTTATTAAATTCTTTTTCTAAAAGGAAAGGAGGAAGGGATTCTGCATATTCCAGATGGGTAACAACTATCCCTAAATCTGCCTTTTCCTGAAGAGATTTTATAAGCCCATATGCTCCATCCAGGTCTTCTGGATGTCCACTTTCTGACCAAAGCAGTTCATGTTCCTCTATGGGGACATTTAGGATTTCTGACAGTATCTTTGCACTGTCCAAGGCTCTGGGAGCAGTAGAGGAAAGGATATGGGCGGTATTTTTTCTGGCCAGGACCCCTTGTAATATCTCTGCCATGTTATACATCTGATCACGGCCTTTTGCATTTAACCTCATATCTCTGCCATATTCTCCATGGCGTACAATGACAAGATTGCTCATTTCTCTAACTTTTTCACCAGTCATAATTCCGTAATTTATCTTTAAGGAAGAAGTTTGTCAAGGATTGATTGCAGCTTCCCACATTCCAAGTGTGAGTTCAAGCAATAAGTCATAAAATTTACATTTTATTTTCGATCGAAAATATTTTGTCATATATTTGTCATATAAAAGATATCCAACATCGGGTGTTGGATACTCGCAGACAACGCAACCGAAGGGCGCGTTCGTCTAGAGGCCTAGGACACCGGGTTTTCATCCCGGGAATCGCGGGTTCGAATCCCGCACGCGCTACAAACAAAAATTTCGGTTGACAATTCAAGAGGGTATGTTAATATAAATATTGCCCTATGTCTAAGCTTATTATCGCTGTCCTGGTAATTGTCTTGGTAGGATTTGGTATTTATTTTGCAGTTTTTCAAAAAGGGCAATCTCCTGTTAGTCTTCCTATTTCTGTAACTCGAGAGAGTGTTACTACCCCTGAAGATGATCTAACCGCTTTAGAAAAAGATTTGGCTGACCTTGAGGCAGATGAAGCAGGCTTTATGGAGGAGTTAAATAACCTGTGAAAAAAATAGTTTTAACCGTGCTTTTTGCATTGCTTTTAGTTGAAGTGGCTTTTTTGTATAGTGCCAAGCCTGTGGCGGCCGAAGAAACTACCTCTTCTGGTATTAAACGTATCCAGTCAGTTTTGAAGGAAAAGCTGGAAAACCGAAAGGAGAAGGTAGAAGTGAGGCAAACGAATATTAAGGAAAAAATAGAGGATCGGAAGGGTAAGATTGAGGAGAAGAAAGAGGATAGGGTAGAAAGGGTAAGAAAAGCAGCTATTGTCCGTTATGATGTCCATAAAAAAGCGATAGAAAGGGCTGAAAAACTTTTGGAAAAGCTGCAGGTGAGGATTGATAAGGCAAAGGAAGCAGGCCAGGATGTTGCTGAGGCTGAAAGGTTAATGGCTGATGCTAAAAATAAGTTAGCAGACACAAAGATAAAGTTGGCCAGTATTGAAAGTAAGAAGGGGGTGGCAATTGATAAGGCCGGTTTCCAGGAAATACAGAGGCTTTTACAGGGGATCAGGCAGGACCTGCATGTTATCAGGCAGGATGCCTCTAAAATTATCAGTATCCTAAAGGGATTTAACTCTGCTACCTCAGAAGGTAAAAATCCCCTTCGTTAAGCTATTCGTGCCTATTGGTTCAATCTATGGTGTGGTAAAATACGAAATCGGAAATTATGAAGATCGTATTAATTAGACCGCCGGACCCAAGAGGTGAAGCCTCCCTCCTTTCCCATACTACCCCAATCAACCTGGGCTATTTAGCAGCTTATGTAATAAAGAACGGATACGAAGCGGAGATTTGGGATTTTGAAAGCGAGAAGTTTGATAAGCAAAGTTTTATCAAAAGGATAAAAAAAGCAAAGCCTGCAATTATCGGTTTCACCTGTCTTACCCCTACAATCATAAACGGCCATAAATTTGCGAAGTTAGTTAAGGAAAATTTCCCATATATTGTTACTGTTACCGGAGGGCATCACCCCAGTGCCTGGCCTAAAAGGACTTTAGGGGATTTCCCGAATTTTGATATTGTGGTAATCAGTGAAGGTGAGGAAACCCTTTTAGAGCTTTGTAAGGCAGTAGAAAAAGGCAAAAAACCAAAGGGGATTTTAGGGACGGCTTATAGAGTTAATACTGAGATTAAAATGGAGCCCCGCAGGCCTTTGATCCGGGATTTGGATTCACTGCCTTTCCCGGCCCGTGAGCTATTTAATTTAGATGTAACCCGCAAGGGGCATATTTCCAGGGGAATGAGCAACCGGCTTAAAAATACCGAAATTTATACTTCCCGCGGTTGTCCGGTTGGGTGTATCTTTTGTGCAAACCAAGTAACTATGAACTCCTTCACCCGCTTTAGAAGCCCGGAAAATGTTTTGGCAGAAGTAAAAGAATGTATGGAAAAATATCATTTTGACCATTTTGCCATTGCAGATGATACCTTTACTTTAAACCCAAAAAGGGCAGCTGAAATTTGCCGGGGTTTACAAAAATTAGGGGTTAAAAGTTGGCATTGTGAAGGGACAAGGGTAAGCGCGGTATCTTTAAAACTTCTTAAATTAATGGCTAAGACCGGGTGCCAGAAAATAGTTTTTGGGGTAGAATCCGGCAGCCCCAGGGTTTTAAAATTAATCGGGAAAAAGATTTCGGTATCCCAGGTAAAAAAGGCTTTTAAATGGGCCAGGCAGGCCGGGATTAAATATGTTGAGGGGAACTATATTATCGGCAGCCATCCTTCTGAAACAAGAGAAGACATTGAGAAAACTATAGATTTAATTAAAAAGACTAACCCTGATTTAATCTCGGCCTCGGTGATTGTGCCTTATCCGGGGACCAAGCTTTATGATTTGATGAAAGAAAAAGATTATATTTTTTCAGAGGACTGGGAAAAATTTGTGATGTTTGGGCAAAAGCCTTTATGGAGGACGGATTATTTTGGGCCTGAAGATTTATTAAGGATCCAAAGGCAGATTTTAAAATCATTTTACTTAAGGGTAGGCTATATCCTCCATATTTTAAAAAAAATAAGAAGTTTTGAGGCTCAGCGAGGCGAGCAGACTGGATGAGTTTTTCAAATTATTCTTATCTGACGGTCTAACCTCTGAATATGCCTATTTATTTGGCCTAAAAAATGCATAAGTATGCATATCACCGACCTTCAGAATTCTTTTTCAATAAATCGTTCGTCCAACCTATGCAAAATTGGAGAACGTGCATAACGTAAGATCTATCGTAGAAATTCTTTGCCAAAAACCACATGTGGGGATATTTAGAGACATCTATCTCATTTTCTTCTGTTACTTTTCTAGTGTTTATATCAACCTTCATTACATTATTAGCATAAATACCTTGTATCATCTTATGGATATTTATGTGTAAATAGGGGTTTCTAAACTTATCATTAAAGCTATCCAACTGTTCCTGCCCTGTTTTATCTATGATTTTTTGCCGTTTCAGTTGACTTATTAATTGTTTCATCTTTAGCTTTTCAGTATCTTCCCATTTAGAATTAGGGTCGTTTTCTAACCTTTTATTATATAGACGAATCCTCATGGCATACTCAAGCAAAACAATGGAGTTAAAAATAGTAGAGGTGAATATTCCTAGTCCAAAACTTGCCCTAATCTCTTCATAAATCGCAGAGATCACGCTGTTTGCGATGGAATTATCTAGTAAGGGCAACTGCCTAAGCAAACCAACTGCATTCTTTCTTTTTTGCGTAATTAAATTTTCAAAATATTCTTCATAAGTAATAAACTTTTCTTCGATATTGATACCCTTGGATATAAGTTCGTCTATAGTTTTTGGAGAAGCAACGATATGTGTGGCCCCTTTAGATAGTGGGTTGAGGATTTTTTCTAATTCTTCATCTTTATATTTAGTCTTACTGACTTTCATATTTAAGGATTCTTTTTTGGCGGAAGTGTCCCAAATGGCGTCGGATTTGGGTAAGGAACAGTAACAGATGCGGGCGGTACTGAGGAGCTGCCACTATTCGATGTGGAAGTTGTGGTACTGGTGGTAGTTGGTACGGGTCCTCGTGACCCAGAAGCTCCACTTGCTCGAACTCCCTGACTTAAGAAGAATGGACTCACCGGCACTTGTGCTCTTCGAGTAGTGTTGATAGTTGATACATGCAATGCCGGTAATGCAGAAAACAATCTAGTTGAATCATCTGTGTATGCAGATCCAAAATTATCTAGGCGAGTTTGCATATTTGATTTTGTTGTTAGAAAAGTGCCTAGAGCACCATCAACGATTGGCTTAACAAGTTTCAGATATGAGTCTTCAAATTCTTTATAAAAAACTATGCAATCAATATATATTTCATTCCTTGTCGTATCCAAGGACATTTGTCTATTAGTACCTTTTTCGACAAGTATGCCTGGTTTGGCTACAAACGTGTGAGATATTCCATTACGCGCTAGCTGTCTGAAAATTCTATCCAGACCGGTATATGCAGGGTTATTTTTAGAAAAATAATTATTCCAGTAATTGAGAAAGTAATCATTTCCGCGAGTAGGATCAAATGGATCAACATCGGGCATTAGTAACTGTCCCAAAAGTTCCATACCTGTTAAAGTAGTTGCTACCATTGGGTACCCAACGCCACCGTAGGTTTTACCTTGCGGTACAGTAACTTTAGCCATACTTTGGAGGTCTCCAAATAGATAACCATCAATAAATTGCTTGAAAAATTCATCAATAACCATAAAATTTTCTCCTAAGGGCGACCCCTGTGGCCTAGATGAATCAGAAAATCTTCTGTCAACATTCGCTCCCTAAAGGTAAGGTACTTTCACCACAAGGATCATTCGGTAAAACTAAGTATAGCATAACTTTTCTGTTAAGAATTGTTATATAATCGATTAGGATCAAATGGAAATGGATAAACGAACACCTATTGATAGATTAAATTACGAGGGTAATCTTGACCCTGTAGTTGGTCGTCTTTGTACTACATATCGGGTTGGAGAACCTACAGATTTTTCTGTAATAGATGTTGGTTACGAAGATTGTAATGTAGTTATTGCTACTCAAAAAGATAAATATGTAGCAAAAATCTTCTCTAAGGGAAGAAGTCCACAAGACATTACTCGTTATAGTACCATCATGGAAAAAGCGGTAGAAGCAGGAGTACATCATCCGCCTTTGATAAGAACAGCTGACGGTGGAGTAGTTTATGTAGATCCCCAAGCTAACTCATTATCAATGGTGCTAATGAAATTCGTTGAAGGTAAATCTTTTCTTGAGCTTAATCGCGCACCGAACGCAGAAGAGTTACAGAAAGTGCTTGAACAAGCAGCTAAAGTAAATAGAATTGATCATCACCCAGCATATCTTTTTGATTCTTGGGCAATTCCAAATATCCAAGTAATGTTCGATAAGGTAAGGGAATACATTAAACCAGAAGATATCGCGCTTATTCAACAAGCTATGGCCAAATATTCTGCCCTTCCGGTTAATGATCTACCTCATTGTTTTGTACATGGAGATTTTACAAAAGCTAATGTACTAAATGGAGATGATGGCAAAATCTATATCTTAGATTTTTCTGTTGCTAATTGGTATCCTCGAATTCAAGAGTTAGCCGTTATCACTGCTAACTTACTTCACGATCCTGATAATCCTATGTCGCTTCGTGATAAAAGTGCACGGGTAAGTGAAGAATATAGCAAATTAAATCCTCTTACTACAGAAGAACAGCGTTGTCTTTATGATTATGCCCTAGCTGGTATTGCAATGGAATTCATGGGTGCTCATCAAGAAAAATATATCAATGGAAATGATACAGAAGAAACAGAATTTTGGCTTAATCTTGGTCGTACAGGTTTACAAAGAGAACTAACATAATCTGACTGAAGAAGAGGTTGTTTTAATTCTAAAATTAACTGGGGTAAATTTATCCTTCTACCTCTTAATTCATCTCCACCCTAAAATATTTTAACCCTTGAACAAGAAAGGTGGTGATGGTAAGTGTTGCCGCTTGATGTCATAAGAAAATATTATCCTGACTTGTCGGATGAGGATTTGAAGAAAATACAAGTGTTTATTTATGAATTATGTTGCGGATTGATGCA
>LCEJ01000068.1 GCA_000997105.1 Candidatus Daviesbacteria bacterium GW2011_GWA2_42_7 | reverse complement strand
TTCACCCTAACCGTCTTATGACTGTTGAGGCAATTATGGCCATAAGCCTGGGCTTATCTTTACAAGAGCTTACAAGAAATCGTAAGAAAATTAATTTTCTTAAAGGAGTAAGTGTATTCTTGCTTGCGATGCTTATTATAACTTTTTATTTTGTAATGATTCCTATTTATAAAAGGAATTTTTCCCATCCCCCGGAAACCAGAAACAGGACGGCCACTTATCCGGATGACCCAATGTATGAAATAAATAAATGGGTTATAAATAATACCCCGAAAGAGGCAAAGCTATTTGCCACAACTGACAGTATTATATATCTGGAAACAGACAGGTTAATGGCTAACCCACGGGCTGTAACAAACCTTCCTGTATTTTACCGGGAGATTAATCAGGCTGCTTTGGAGCTACAAGATAACCCCCCTGATTATTGGGTAATTGATGAAAGGCAATGGAAAAGGTTTGAGGATATGGGTTTTACCCAAGCTTCCCAAGTCCTGCAGAAAATTTTATCCTGTGAACAGGTTATTTTTCAGGCTGAGTATGTCACCATTAGAAAACATGAGGCGGGTAAAGATCTATGTCTGTAAAAGCTTAAGAGCAACTCTTCTGCCATATTTCCCAGTCCGAAAAAGAAGAAACTTGTTTATAGCAACTTTTTAATTCTCCCATAATAAACCCGGTAATTTCGGGGCTATCCCACCCTTCAGGAGAGCTTATTCTTTTTAAGTAAGAAGGACTGATAACCCAATAGTTCGGTCGGTTGTTTTGGATAATGGGTGCAACTTGGCCGATTGGTTTATAATGCCATGGTAAAACAGTGAAGAATTTTGTAGATGGTAACCGCTCAGCTTTAAAATAAAACAAACCATCTCCAGCAACTAATACAGTATCTCTAGTTGTTGTATTTTCTTTTATCCATGTCACTGTATCAAGCATGCTGTCTCCGGGTAAAATATCATTGGCAATATTATTATTTCTCCCTGATATCAGCCGCGCAGAATACCATGGAAGTATTGTTATAAAGAGCTGGTAAATCATAAATATTCCCGCTGCTAAAGTAATTATTTTTGGGAAAAGCCTTTTAGATTTTATACTCAGTTCTAAAACTAATCCGAAAAGTAAGGCGAGTATTGGTAGGGCATAGAGAAAATGATGGCGGTGAAAAACACTGAATATTATTGAAGGAATTGTGATGATGCTTACTGAAAGCAAAAGAAAAAGAGCAGTCCGGAGTGTTGGTGGGATTACTTTGAGCGTGGAAATTGAATAAATGCCGATAATGACAGGTATGTAAAATAAAAAGATTTCATTCCATGGGAGATTTAATAAATTACCGGATCCCCGGGCTAGCTTTATATAATTTATGTAATAAAACAGGTTGTTATAGATTAGGTCGGGAAGAGCATTCTGCTTCACAAAATAGAGAGATACTAAAAGCATGGGCAGGATAATTGCAAAGGATAAAAACAGCAAGCTTTTTAAAAATTGCTGATTTAAACCTTTACGGATATTTAAAAGAGTAAATATTGTAATTACAAATAACGCCAGTGCTGAAATCTGGTTAAAAAGTACAGTTGATGAAATTAATATTCCTATTATAAATATGTCGCGGTTTTTATTGTACCGACGTAATACCACTCTGCGTAAGCAGGTGGATGTAGTAGGTTCCGACGAAGTCGGACTCGCGAAGCGAGAACAAGAAGATACCCCGACCGTAAGGTCGTGGGTAGAGTCATTTTTAGAGCCTAAAAAGGAGAAAACCCGATTAACCGTTAATATTAAAAAAAACCCTGTTATTGCTTCTCCTGAGTATTGAATAGCTGTCGTGAAGTAGTAAAACAAAACTGCAAAGAAGAATAAAGAGAGCGAAGTACCCAAAGGGGATAGAAACCGTGTTGCGGTCTTAAAGATTAAGATTAAGGTAAGCAGCGCAATCGCAAGACTAAGGATGGGTTCTGTTTCTAAATTCCAATCTGTTATTTTAAAAAACGGTAGCACAAAATAGGTTGAAAGGGGAAAGTAGAAGTTTAAAAAGTCTTTGTACATTATAAGTCCACGATCTGTAAACCAGGCCATAAGAACCCCTGAATGCCAAATTAGATGGGGAAGCCTGAAGTAAAGAAGTACCAACCAAATACCGGAAAATATTAATGAACCAAACCTGATCATCTCCCTGATTTTATCAGTTTTTATGCTTTAATGGTAAAGTCTTTTTTGGTATGATAAACCCGGGTTAAAACCATGAAAAATACCCTTCCCAAGGTTTCTTATATTATTCCAACTTTAAACGCCGAAAGATACTTAAATAAGTGTCTTGAAAGCATAAGAAAACAGGATTATCCGGAGGATAAATATGAAGTTTTTATTGTAGATGGGGGATCATCTGATAAAACCTTAGTTATTGCAAAGCAATATGAGGCTAAAATTTTAGATAACCCTGCAAAAGACCCCGAAAGCGGAAAATCTATCGGTATTTTAAACTCACATGGAGAAGTTATTGTCCTTATGGATTCGGATAATGAAATCATAAAAAACGACTGGCTTAAAAAAATGGTCCAGCCCTTGGTTGAGGACTATAGCCTTTTTGGTGTTGAATCACTTTATTTTTCTAAGGAAGGAGAGAGTATTTTTAATACTTATTCAATGGTTGCCCATATTGCAGATCCTTTTTCCCGCCAGTTGGCAGCTTCTTTAAATAAGAAAAACAAAGGTAATTATATTGAACTTACGATACCTGAGGGGTGTTCTTATCCCCTGGGGGCAAACGGTTTTCTCTGGAGAAGAAGCATAATTGAGGAGGTAGGTGCATATAAACCAAAATTTGAGGAGTCAAATTTTTCTTACTTTGCAGCTAAAATGGGATATAGAAAATTTGCGCGGGTTCCCGGATATGGAATCTACCACTATCATATTGATTCCCTCCATGATTTTATCCAGAAGAGGTTAAAAATAGGCAATAAATTTTTAAACAGAAAGGATGAGAAGAAAAGGACGTGGTTGGAGGGTGTATCTCGCGGCAGGTTTGTTTTTTCAGTTATTTACTGTAGCACTTTTATAGGGCCTTTGGTTGAGGGGTTATTTAATTTTGTAAAAACCGGGCAGAAGGCATGGCTTCTACATCCTTTAATGTCTTTTATTTCAGTTGTAACTTATATATATGTGTTTGCCATCCGGAGGATATTTAGGTGAGGGCTTTTGGTAAATACATAGGGTATCTGGGTAGGGTAAATGAAGGGCTGATTGAACAAATGGTTTTGGAATCATTACCCAAGGGAAAGGACTCAGTTTATCTTGATTTAGGATGTGGTGACGGGGTAAAAACCCTTATCAGGGCATCTCATATCGGTACGGGAGATGTAATCGGGATCGAAGGCGACAAGAATCTTTTAAGTGCTGCAAAGAATGGGGGTATCAAAACTTACTGGACAGATATAAACCTTCCCTGGCCGATTAATGATGTTTCGGTTGATTGTATTACAGCCACAGAAGTTGTGGAACATTTATCCGACCTGGATAATTTTTTTTCGGAGAGTAAGCGTATATTAAATCTTTCAAAGGCCTTTCCGGTCGGGCACAAACCATGTTCAAAATTTTATCAGGGAAAAAATATAGCCTACCCTCATTTGAATGTTATGACTACCAAGGCCCTCCGGCAGCTTTTATCAAGGTATGGTTTTAAAGTCAAGGGAATATCAGGGATAGGGTTTTACCCATTACTTCCGTTTTTAGCCAATTTATTAGCAAGTTTTGATAAATACCATGCCTCTTATTGTGTAGTGGTTGCAGAAAAATGAATAAAATTAAAAGTTCCCTTATCCCGATAATTTTAATTATCCTGGCCGTAGCGGTTTCTTATTCAAATTTAACTGGATCATTTTTTGAGCAGGATGAGTGGCATAGTTTTGGATACTACACCTATCTTTCGTCACTGGACGGATTAGAATTCTTTCAGACTATCTTAAAAAATGATCCGCTCGCGCACTTTACCCCTTTATCATTATTTTTTAAGATGGAATTTTACCGGTTGTTTGGGCTAAACTCCTCTGCTTATTTTTTTGCAAGTATTACCTTTCATGTGTTGGTTTCTTTAACTGTGTATTTTTTGGCTTTGCAACTTACAAAAAAGAAGCTGCCGGCTGCTTTAGGCGGGTTATTTTTTGCGGTAAATAGTAGCCATTACCAAGCAGTTACTTGGCTTGGGACTTTCGAAGGCGCCGAACTCTCAACCCTTTTTGGGGCACTCTCCCTTATAGGATTCCTTATATTCTTAGATACAAAAAGGAAAGTTCTTCTCAATCTCTCTTTATTGTCAATACTTATAGCGTTGCTCTTTAAGGAAACCGCTTTAACATTCCTGCTTCTTTTGGCTACATTAATTGTCTTTAAAGAAACCGGAAAAAACAAAGTTTATACATTGTTGAAGCTAGGCGGGATTTTATTATTTTATATATTACTGCGATCCTCTTATCTTATCTTTGGTTCCCGTGGGGAAGTTGCCATAAACCAAGAAGCCGGAAATACTTTTTTGATGACCGGATACAATGTTTTATCCTTACCTATAAAGGTTTTTTCCCAGGTTCTTTTGCCAAACGAATTAATGGTTGATATAACCAATAAAGCAACAACCCCTTTTGGTTTATATCAATACTTTGGTAAGGGTCCATGGATTTTAGAAAACGCTTTAAGGTACGACTTTCTGATGATCCCTGCAGGGTTAATAATTTGCTTGGTGCTTTTTCTGATTGGTAGAAGATTGAGCATTAAATTACCTTTTTATCTGGGGTTGCTTATGATTATCTTTACGTTATTACCGTTTTTAGTCTTAAAAAAATACTTAATTTATTTTGATTCAAGGTATCTGTATACTGCGACCGTAGGTTTTAGTTTAATTATTAGTACTATTATTGCTTATTTAATGAATGACCAAAAATTTACCCAAACATGGTTTCTAAAATTGGGCGCTAGCTTAGCCGTTTTAGCAATAATTTTTTCTATGCACCTTATTACATTAAAAGATACAATCGATACCCATGTAAAATTAGGTAGTTTAAGAAAGCAAATTCTTTCCAAGTTGGTTTACGATAACCCAAAGTTACCCAAGAATGCTGTATTTTATACGGAGAGTGATTCTGTTTATTATGGATTACCTGACCAAGAAAAAATTTTACCTTTTCAATCAGGGTTTGGACAAACCCTTTTAGTTTATTATCAGCAAAATGAGCAATACTCGTATAAGTTTTATAAAGATTTTTTCCTTTGGGAAATTAGTGAACAGGGATATCGGGAAACAGACGGAAGGGGGTTTGGGTATTACCATAACTTTGACCTGTTAAAAAAGGATTTAAAACAATATAATATCCCAACTGATAGTATTATTGCTTATTCATGGAACAGCAAGGCTAGCACACTAATAAATATTACTGATGAGGTAAAAGCACGACTTGATAATGAAGACAATTAAATATATTTTTCCATTTTTGGTAGTTATTGTGTTTGGATTGACTCCTTTTATTTGGTTTATTGGGAAAGAGGGAATATTGATTAATGGGGTGGATACCAATTTTCCTTTGGATCCGTGGGTATGGTTCCAGAGGAGGTTTTTTGTTTGGAATTCGGTAACAAATGCCGGT
>LCEJ01000067.1:2618-9310 GCA_000997105.1 Candidatus Daviesbacteria bacterium GW2011_GWA2_42_7 | reverse complement strand
TGATAAAAGCAATGAATAAACTAACACCAGGCTGGATAACCCTTCCATATCAATAGACCAAACTACATGCAAAATCAATGGAAAACTGATTAAAAACACCCAAACCCCGTTCCAGACAAAAAACATATTGAAAGAAAACATAACGTTAAACAAAAGGTATGAGGTTAAAAGAGTCAATATAAAGACAGTCGTTGAGGCAGCACGGTACAAAGGGATAGTCCTGATGGAGGCAACATTAAAGACATTTTGGGACAAAAGCAGTGTATAAAAGGTCACTGCAAAAACTGCCGCCACCGGCAACCTGGTTAGCCAACGGACAGGCAATAAAAAGTAGTAACTGGCCACAGCCAGCGCAAAAAAGGTAGGCAAAATCATCAGCACTACCGCCTTCAATTTACTTACCCCTTCCCAAAGCGCCCAAAGTGATAAAAGGTAAGCCAGGAAAGTTAAACCATAGATAAACTTGTAAGTCAGGTAAAAAGGCACCAGCTGGGTGGATAAAAGCCCCAGGGATAAAATCCCCGAAGCCGCAATAATCTTCCGGCGCTTATCTAGCCCAAAGTTTAAATCAAATTTCATAAACTAGTTCATAGTACGCTTCGCTCTTAGTTCATTGTTCATGGATTTTTTATATTTCTATGAACTATAAACCATGAACTAATAACTACTTTGCTGCTAATTTTAATACATGGCAAATGGCAATGGCCAAAGCATCTGTGGCATCATCCAAGTGCCCACCTTTCCAATTTACTTTCAGTTTATTCTTCCTCCGTCCCGGTGTCCCAAGAAACTTCCTGACTCCGTCATGGACCTGGTTTTTGTCAGCCCTGCCTGAACCTGCTACCATTAATTTCACCTGGGGGCCGGTGTATTCATGAATAGGTACACGGTACTCTGCTGCTGCCAGCATTATCACTCCCCTCGCCTGCCCCACAGCAATAGCTGTCCTGGTATTAGCCCCGAAAAAAAGCAACTCAATCACGATCAATTCCGGCTTATATTTGGCAATAACCCCCTTAAGCTCCCTATGGATCTGCAGTAACCGGTCTTGGGCTAAGTGGTCCTTGGAGGTACTGATATTGCCATAAGTGATTAGTTCTATACCATAGTCAAATTCCCTGCCTAAAATATCATCAGGGACCTTAATTAAACCATATCCTGTTGTAGCTGTACCCGGGTCAATGCCTAAAATTATCATAATCTAGTTCACGGTTCAGAGTTTATAGTTCATAGTTCAGAAATTCTTTCTACCAACTATGAACCACCAACTAATAACTCTTCTGGTATATCAAAATTAGCATACACCTTTTGCACATCATCCAAATCCTCCAGCTTTTCCGCAAAGCCCAATACCTTCTCCGCCACCCCTTTATCCGAAATATTTACCAAAGTATTGGGTTTATAGGTCAATTCTGCCGATTCTACCACAAATCCAGCCTGGGTAATTTTTGTACCCATAGTATTTAGTTCTGGGCTTCCTATATATACCAAATACCTTTGTATTCCGTCTTCAATATAATCCTCTACATCCTCTGCCCCCAGATCTATTAGCTCAAGCATTTCATCCTCATTAACCCTAGACCCTGAACCCTTAACCCTTATTTCCCCTTTCTTATCAAACATATATAAAACACTCCCCTGCCCCCCCAAAGCCCCCCCTGCCCGCTCAAAGGTGTTTTTAATCTCCGAAGTAGTCCGAAGCCTATTATCCGTCACCCCCTCCACAATAAAAGCCACCCTGCCGGGCCCAAAGCCCTCGTAAACCACTTCCTCAAGCATCTGCCCGGGTAACTTGCCTAAGCCGCGGTCGATGGCCCTCTGGACGTTTTCCTTGGGCATATTTACCTTCCGGGCAGATTCTAGGGCCATACGCAACCGGGGATTGGAATCAGGGTCACCAGAGCTGCCTAAACGCGCAGCAATGGAGATAACATTGGCAATTTTGGTAAATGTCTGGCTACGCTTTATATCCGTCGCCCCCTTTGCCCGTTTGATTGTACTCCACTTACTGTGACCTGACATATCTTTGAAATGTTACCCCCAAGGCATCTTTTTTGCAAGTAAAATATCGCACAGCATATCGCACATCGGAGGTGCGATATTTAGAGCATTGGTATCTTGCAAAATTTGAAAAACCCTCTATACTCACTTGCTAATGGACGATTCCTCTGCAAATTTACATCGCCAGGCTATTACTGCGGCCCTTACCTTAAACTGGGAAGAGGCTTTAAAGATAAACCAGCAAATCCTTGAGGTAGAACCAAAAAGTGTTGAAGCTTTAAACAGGCTTGCCCGGTCTTATTTTGAGCTCGGGGATTTAGCCTCATCAAAAAAATATTTTGAGAATGCCTTGGAAGCCGACCCTTATAACCAAATCGCCTCTAAATTCTTAAAAAGGATCGAAACCTTCCGGAAAAAAGGTAATAAAGCATCCATATCATCAATCCTGCCTGCTGTCCAGATTGATGGTGATATGTTTATAGAAGAGCCCGGGAAAACCAAACTGGTTACACTCCTAAAAGTTGCAGAGCCACAAAAACTGTCCCTTCTTTCGGCCGGCATTTCGGTTTATTTAGCAGTTAAAAACCGCGGGGTCTCGGTAACCGACCAAAACGGGGAATACTTAGGAGTCTTGCCGGATGATGTCTCCCACCACCTGATAAGGCTGATAAAAGGCGGGAATAAGTACCAGGCTATCATTAAGACTATCAAGACCAACGGGTTGTCAATCCTGGTCAGGGAAACTTACCGTTCTGCCAGGTTCCGCAACCAACCATCATTTTTGGAAAGCAACGGCTTACATTTTGCTTACTCTTCAGACCATATTGTTGTCCAAAATGACACAGACGACGAAACAATGGCTGAAGCATTCGAAGAGGACGAGTCAAACTAAATTCCCAGTAAGGAGTATACCTCTTCTGCCGACAATGTCAGTTGCCCCATATGGGAAAGAGACCCTAAGGGCAAACTTCTATCCTGATAAAACTTTATTATCTGTTCACTGGAATAGGCCTGGGGTAAAACCGAAATGTCCTGGTGCCACCAAAACTCCTCATCCTCCTGAAGGCTGGGGATGTAACTTAAGATATCAATGGATCCAATCGGCGCATTCGGGGACTTTTTCCCTACCTCCCAGGCCCTCATTTTCCCGGTTACCGTCCGGCTATAATCCTCTATCTCTGTAAGGCCCAAGCTTTGGGAGAATGGTTGCAAGACATCTACAGGCCCAAAGACTACCAAAGCGCGTTTAGGGCCTTTAAACAGCCTTTCAAAAGAAAAGATAAACTTCCCTTTTATAAATGCTTCACCTAACTTTTGAAGGTTGCCCAAAGTTAGAGCCTGGGGGTTCCCGACTAAAAATACAGAAAAAGGCACTGATGGTGCGGGAACCTCCCGGTAATCGCTCATTGACCTAAAGGCTAGGACGAAAGAGACCCCCATTACTACCAGAAAAAGTATGGCCCAAATCAGCATCTCAATTCCCCTTAGTGGAATTATACCTTAAAAAGTAATCTTCCCCTAAAACTATAGTCACCTCTGCCCTGGAAAAGTTAAAAGAGTCGCTTTGCAAAAAACACCCGCCGGACCTAAAAAGCCCCAAAGGCCAGGAAGTCTGGATACAAGCCGGGGCAAAAACCTGGGACAAGCGTGTTTGGGTATATCCATCTTTACCTAAAACAAAACTATTATGCTGCCTCTCCTCTAAATTACCTGTAAGTATTACCCTGCCGCCAATATTTGTAACAACCCTTGCTGCCTTCTCTGCCAACCCCGGATGGTCAGTTGCATTAAGTATCCCAATACCTAACCCCTCATCCTTTAATTTGGAATCTTCAAACCGGCTCTGGATAAACTGGTCCAGCCTTAAACCGTCCAGCTCCAAGCCGCGGCTCCCGTCCGGCAAAAGGGCCCATGATGTCAAATCAGAATTTTCAAGGTCGGCAGATTTAAACCTGTCAAAACGCACACCTTTGACCCCCCACCAAAACCGTATTGATTCCACAATATTCAGATCAGTTTTACTCTCCCTTATCGCCCCGATAATACTGAAGGGGTTCTTGCGCGCATTTTCTGCCATCGTCCCAAAGTTACCGGAAGTTAAGATATACCCGTCAACGGGCACTCCGAAAAGCATACCTGTGGTGTCTTTTAAAAGCCTTGCACCTATTAGTGGCTTTTCAGCCTGCCCTAAATCATAAACACTGCGCATAGGCCAACGGCCAAATCCTAATGGCACACTTGCATAAGTCTCATCCGGCACCTTTAAAATGGTAAAGGAAGAGTCCTGGGGGTTATAGGAGGCTACATAAATATTATCGGACTTAACTACCAGGTTTAAGGTAGAATTGCCATTCCAGATGTAATTCTTAAAAGAGATATCCTCACCTGATCCAAACAGGCCACCGATCTTGCTAAAAAGAATGAGGCCCAATAGAAATGCCAAAACAGCCACACCTAATTTGGTCCGTGAAGGTCTGCGGGGACGGCTTAACTTTCGTTTGGAATGGGTAACTTTCTTCAAGGCAGATCTTGGCATTAGGGTTTCTTACCCTTTTCTATAACTTTTGGGGGTATAAAAACAGGCGCAAAAGACAACCCCCCGTCTCCCTGGCCTCTCTTCTTTTTTTTCTTTTCCCCTTTATAAAATCCTCCAAAGCTACCCATAAATATTTTTAAGGCAGCAGGTACATCATCCCTGCCACCGCAAGTAACATAACCCCGATATAAAGGCTTAAAGTCCCGGAAAGCTGTACCAGGTTAAAACCTGAAAGCACTAATAGTAAACCTGCCAGCCCGATTAAGATTGACAAAGTAAACTTTTTTACCTTTACCATACTCTTAGTGTAAGACAAAGCTTCAGATCAAATCAAGGGGTTTTTAAGAAGCAGCTTTTATAGGGTCAAGACGCCAATCAGTGGGCGGGGCAAATCTGGGTTCCGGTTTCTTCAGGTTTACCAATGCTTCTGCCAATGCCTGCTCAATTACCTCCAACCGGCCACTCTCATCTTTACGCATAATGCCCCCAAAGGTAACTTCCTCACCCGAGATTAACAAAATCCGATCATAGGTAAATTTGACGACCGCCTTTGGCGTATCCTTCGACTCCTGGGCAGTAAGATAAATTCCATATTTTAAATGGTCACTCGTCTTTATTAACTCCATTACCAGTGAATTATCCCAAACCCCTTCTTCAGACAAGGTCGGGCGAGGCATATCCAACCGCCATAATCGAGGACTGTATACATCATCGGTTGATAAATCATCAACCCTCTCAAACACCTGAACTTCCCCCTCAGTGGCTTCAACTTCCCTTTTATCCTCTTCAACCTTAATGGGTCCTTCGATAATTTCCTCCACCATTGCCACTATCCCCAACCTCTTTAACTCCCGTAAAAGCTCCATCTGCTGCCTTTTTGCTTCTCTAGACTCATCTGAATACCTTGCCTGAAATGCCACCTGCCCCTCCTTTAACCCATTCTCACTTGCCTGCTTTTCAGTAGCCCTGTGATCTTTATTTATTTGTTCCATCCGTTCTTTTACAGACATCTTAATTTATCCTTTTGTTAGAGATACAACTTTATGGGATAACTGTCAAGGCCTTCATTCTACTGCCAGGTGGTTTTGGGCAAAATATTTATTACCTTATATATTCTTTAGAATTTCTAAATACTCCTCGTGACTAATTTTCAGGGTCCTAAGGTTATTCCTGATAATAAACACGGGCAAATTTTTGTAAGTCGGGAGGATCACCGGTCTTTTTAAATCTGATCTCCAATAAATCCTATGGTCACCTTTTTGCCTTTCAAACTTACAACCAACATAAATTAAAAATTTCTCAAACTCTTTCCAGTTTATTGGGGTAATACTAGGCATACTTCACAGGGAGATTAGAAATGGAGAATTGTTGGGTTTTGTTTGATACTACAACAGGGGGGATTAGCTCTTTGTTATGTTTCCGCCATCCTAACTCAGCCAGCGCATCATCCAAAGTGCCTTTTTCAGTAATTTCCTCAAAAAAGACCTGGACAGCTTCACTAAATCTCTCCTGTGCTTCTTCAAAAGTATCCCCTACTGTAGATAAATCCAAAGCAGAGCTATAGGCAATAAAGCTTTTATCCTCCTTAATAATTGATACCGGTAATGCAAATTTATAATTTATTTTATCCATATGCCCACATTATACACACAATATATGAACTTTGTGTAAGATTTTGTCCTGTGTCACACCCCCTACCGCTATAACAAGAATTGTCTGACCTGAGTAAGGTGGTCACCTTTATAATGAGAGGTTTCTGCTTCTAAAAATCGACGTGGGGTAAATTTAGGATTAGGGCCGGCCTGCTTATCCCACAACTCCTTAGGTAAATCACCATAAATTTTGATCATGTCCGGCTCAACATAGCAGTCGTGGTTTAGCAGCATGATTTGCTTCGCCCCCCGGCTGATCGCCGCCCGGACGCCGAGGTTTGTGGCCCCCGCCCACCAGAGACTGGGCTCTCCTCTGGTAATGAGAATTTCGGGATACTGGGTTGGCAAGGCCTCCTTGATTTCTTCGTCACTTCCGTGATTCACGACGATAATTTCCAAGCTGGGGTAGGTGCTGGCTCTGAGAGCGTCTAGACAGGTCTTAGTCTGTTTCCAACCGTCAAATACGGGGATAATGATGTGGATTTTATCCATCGGATTCGTTG
>LCEJ01000067.1:0-2603 GCA_000997105.1 Candidatus Daviesbacteria bacterium GW2011_GWA2_42_7 | reverse complement strand
TTCCTGCAGGCGGCGGCAAAGGCGGAGACGTTGTCTAGCGGACAGAGAATGCCCGTCACACCATCGTCCATCACCTCAAGCAAGGAAGAGCTACGGCTCGCGATCACAGGTTTGCCGCAGGCCATCCCCTCAAGGGCCGAAAGGCCGAAACCCTCAAATCTCGATGGTACCAGGACAGCATCGCACCGCTGGTAAGCGCGGACGAGAGTGCCCTCGTCCGTGATGCGTCCCAGCGGGAACATGTTCCTTTCCATGGGTATGGTTTTTGTCTGCCTCAGGCCCGCCGTAAAGTGCAGCTCAAATTGCGGGCCGAGTTCACGCATGATCGGAGCAAGAAGATCGGCTCCTTTTCGACGCGAAAGGTTACCAACGAACAGGAGACGGAAGGGCCGGTCTCGCTTGCTTTCCCGATCTGTTGGGACAAAGGTCCGGGTATCAATCCAGTTATGAATGGCCTGGACGGGGCACCCCGGCCAAATCTTCGTCAGGTTTCTGGCGGTAGAGTAGCTCACTGCAGTGATGATGGAGGCCCTTGTAAAAGAGGCCTTGACAAATCTGCGGATGAAAGATTCGTGGTAGATTCTCTGGGCTAGACTTTTATAGGGGCGGAAACTTGGGTCAAACACGTTGAGGTGTTCCGTCACGACTAGGGGGATTCCCTTGCGCGCGAATGCGAAACCATTCCAGGAGTTCGTGTGGATGGCGGTGGTTCCTGCAGGCGAGGGCACAAGTCTGAGAAGACCGGGGGCTAGCTGGAAAGAAGAGGGAAACCAAGTGATTTCTGCCTCTATGCCGCGGCGCCTGAGCGCTTCAGACAGGCGACGAGTGAAGACATCGGTCCCGCTTCCTCCCCGAATCGCCGGAAGCCAGATTTTCATGCTCGCCGCCTCCTCGTGGGCCGGATGCTGTTGCGCTTGCGTCGAGACCCTGGATCAGCACTCATTTGTCGGCGGAGATTAATCCCGTGCGAGACTTCGGGTCAACATCGGATGCGTCGCCAGGCAGTCCGATTCGGCAGAACATTTGCGCTGCTGTGGGCTGGAATTGATGGGCCAGGGGTGTAGTCATGAGCCTAGCAAAGATGGCCTAAAAATTGCTATTATGTCGCTCGTTGGGCCGTAGGATCGTCGCAAGCCAGGAAACCTTCTGTCCCTGGGGTCCAATTGCGCTTATTCTTGCCAAGAAATGGAACCGGGTCAAGCACAAAAATTGTCAGGCAGTGGGGTTATGGATGGGTCTACCCAGCCCGGGCGGGTGTTGATCCGGCCGGTTTCCGGCTGGATGCCGCTCAATCTCCGAGAGCTGTGGGAGTATCGGGAACTGCTCTATTTTCTCGTCTGGCGCGATCTCAAGGTGCGCTACAAGCAGACTGCTCTGGGGGTCGCTTGGGTGGTGCTGCAGCCGCTTTTTCTGATGCTCGTCTTCACCCTTTTCTTTGGCCGCCTCGTGGGAGTGCCGTCGGACGGCCTTCCCTATTCGATCTTCGTTTATACCGGGATCTTGCCGTGGCAGCTCTTCTCACGGGGGCTCAATGAAGCGGGCATGAGTCTGGTGGCCAACGAGAGGGTGATCACTAAAATTTACTTTCCCCGCATCCTCGTGCCGGCTTCGGCCGTCCTTTCCAGCCTGATCGATTTTTCTGTCGCGTTCATCGTCTTGGTCGGGTACATGCTCGCCTACGGTATACAACCTGGATTTTCGATTCTGGCGTTATCGCTGTTTGTGCTGCTTGCTGTGATGGCGGCCCTTGGGGTGGGCTTGTGGCTTGCAGCCCTGAACGTTGTCTATCGAGATGTGCGCTATACGCTTCCTTTTTTGACGCAGATCTGGATGTTTGCCACTCCCATCATTTACCCGGTTTCGGTGGTGCCGGAGGCTTGGCGTTCCCTATACAGTTTAAATCCCATGGTCGGGGTGGTCGAAGGCTTTCGCTGGTCTCTTCTGGGGAAGGCAAGCCCGGCGGACTTGATGTTCGTGGTCTCGGCCTTGATTGTGGCGGCAGTCTTTATTGGCGGCATCTTCTACTTCCAGCGAGTGGAGCAAACCCTTGCCGATGTTATCTGAGGATTGCGCAAAGGTATACGTAGAACGGTTGTGAAGCAAGCAATAGGGTACTCTAAATATAGGGTGTTACTGGACACCTTTATCGATTCGGTTCAGCAGACCTTTGGCGACCAAGTAGTGTCCATTGTCCTCTATGGATCGGTGGCACGGGGGAAAGCCAGACCTGATAGCGATGTGGATTTGCTTCTCATCCTGCGGGACGCGCCTGCCGCGTATTGGAAACGGCTCCAGTCACTTCTTCCGATCCTCCGGCGGTTACGGGAGGAGCCGTGCTGGCAGGAGTTGCAAAGGGAAGGGGTGACTCCGTTCCTCAGCTTGCTTGTGCTCTCTTTGGAAGAAGCCAGGGAAAATCGGTATCTCTACCTGGACATGATTGAGGAAGCAAGAATCCTGGTTGATAGTGATGACTTCTTCCAGGACAAATTGCACAGCCTGCAACAAAGGTTAAAGGAGTTGGGCGCGAAGAAGATTCGGAGGAATGGAGACTGGTACTGGGACCTCAAGCCGGACCTGAAGTTGGGGGACGAGGTTATTCTGTG
>LCEJ01000066.1 GCA_000997105.1 Candidatus Daviesbacteria bacterium GW2011_GWA2_42_7 | reverse complement strand
TCAGTTGTTTCATCTCTTCAGTTACCGCATTATCAAGTTTTACTACTACCACCTCAGGGTCAGCCAAAATAGTGACTCCCTCCGGCACAGAAAGTTGGGAGACTAAGATGGCATCATCAATGGCCTTAAGGGAGGTTATATCCACCTCAATCTTCTCGGGAAGCTCGGCAGGCAAAGCTTCAACTTCCACCTCACTAACCGGCTGGATAACCACCGCCTCACCGGTATGCACTATCTCCGGCTCATCACCTATTAAGACAACCGGGACAGGCACTGTTACTTTTTCCAAAAGATTAACCTGGTAAAAATCAATATGCAGGGGAGAACCTTTAACCGGGTCAACTTGGACATCACGGATTAAAACCGGCCTGATCTTTTCTTCCCCAACTTTTAAATCTACCAAACCAGTCTCTCCTGCCTGGTGGAAAACTTTCACAAAATCCACCAGTTTAACCGAGATATGCTCGGATTCAACTTTATTGCCAAAAATGTGCCCGGGAATTATCCCGTCACGACGGAGCTTTTTCACCTCTTTACCTAAAACTTCCCTTTCGGAAGCTTTTAATGGGATTCTTTGCATAATGATATTTTATCTTATAGATCCTTCGAAGTCGATAAACCGATTCTCGGGACGATTACTTTATAACCGCCTGAGTAATTTACCACATTTTACGCGCGGGAGCAAGGTAACGGTCACTTTTTTAAAACTACTTCAAACAAGCGGTCCTCTGATAGGTCGGTGGAAAATATTTGTGGGGAGGAGGGAGAGTTTAATTTAAAATCAAATTTATCACTGCCTGTCCCCGGCTGTTTTATAACCTGTAATTTATATTTAGCCGTATCGGCTTCCCAGCTTAAAGATTTACCGTCCTGGTATTCTAACACCAGCTCTTTTGCCTCCCGTGGTTGAAGCTCTAAGACCATCGAATAACCTGCCCTCCCAAAGTCTGAAAAAGACTTAACCTCCTTTGTAATCTCCTTACTTCCCCACCCGGCTCTAACCAACTTAGTCCCTGCCGGAAGATAAACCTTAAGCCGGGCTTTGTATGTCCCTTGAAGTATGCTTCCCGAGGTGTCCGGGTTAGTGTAAGCAACAACTAATTTATAGGACACCCGCCCTGCCTTATCAATATTACTTTCCAAATTAAAAGACCTTTTAAGAGCCTTGTTTAAGTTGTTACCTAAAATATTAGCCTCAGAAAAAGCAAGAAACCCCTCCCTCTCCCCTACCTTCCCCTTTCCTTCTTCAGGTAAAATACCTACCCAACCGACAGAGGTAAGGAAAGAAAAGAATAAGGGATCCGACATATAGACCAGCAGGTGCTTCCCTTTTAAGGCCGTATCTAAGACTTCCCCTGTATCCATCCAATTCTGTTTTGATAAAAAGAATACCTGGTTTACAACCTCTTTTAAGGTATCGCTTGAAATTTCTGCATTATTATTTAGTGAAGGGGTACCTAAGGCCTTAAGGGTTGAGGCAGCGGTAAAGTCTAAGGCTATTACTCCGGCCGGATTAGCCTCTGTGCCACGCCTATAAAACCATTGGGCCAGCCTGGCATTGGCAGGAAAATCGGCACTGTACCCATAATCCCGAAGCGACCATGCGCTTACACCAAGGTCGCTTTGAATATCTGCCGGCGGGGGCACCTGGTCTTTTACCTGTGCCTCAAAGTTTTTAATACTGTCTGTTTTTACCTCCAAAAGCTTCCCGGAATCGAAAATTACCTCGGCATAAGCCGTTGCCACTCCCCCACTTGGGCGTAAAGTCGTATTGTCCTGTAAAAGCACCAGGTAGCTTCTCTTCCCCTCAGCAGGTATAGCCTGTGTTAAGAATGAAACGGCAACCCTGCTTCTTTTTACATCCCGGCGTAGTTGGCTTAGAAAATCTCCAAAATTGGCTTTAAACTCCTTAAGTTGCCCCTCATCTCCCAACCTGCTTTGCGCTAAAGCAAGTTGTCGGTCAGCCTGGTCCATCTCAAAACCTGCCGTTTCAAAAAGTTTACCGCTCTCCCCTTCCGTCTCTCCCGAAACAACTTTTATAGCCGTTGAAAGCACTTGGGCTCCCCCGGCTAAATGTTCGGCCGCATCTGTTATCTCATCCGCTAAACTGGCCAGTTGTCCAGCCTTTTTAAGATAAGGGTTAAAAATGTTTGCAAACTCCAAAAATTCCATTGATTTTACCATTTGCTGGATACTTGCTGACCGGCTTTTTGCAAGACGGGCCCTCCCTTCGGCAGCCTGAAAGTCACCTTGAGAGATAGCTTCGCTACTTTTTGTCAGGTGGTCACGGATACTCACTGCGTCTATAGCAATACTTGCAACAGGGTAAAAGAAGGCCAGCACTACCAATACCGTCACCACCCAAACAGTTGTATATCGCTTAAGCACCCTCGATATCTTTTTAATGTCATTTGCCGGAGGTTTTATAACTTCTGTCTTAATGTCTGTGCCTGTTTCCCTAATCTCCTTCCACTTGGCTCCCCAATCTTTAGGGTTAATCTCCGGAGGTTTTTCATCCTTCTTATCTAGAATCTTCTGCGCACCCTCACTTCCTTCTTTTACCCTATCTGCTTCCTGCCCCTTAATTTCCTCTTCTTCCCTTAAAAGCCCTGGATTCCCCTTAAAATGGACAACTGTTTCTTTTAGGGCTGTTACGATTGGTGTTTTTGGCTTCCATGAAAGTTCTTTCATAGTCCTTGTAATATTTGGTGTCGGCCAGGGAGGAAGTTCGGTTGGTGTAAAACCCCTCCTTTCATGCCAAAGCGGGTCCAGAAGCACCTGTTTAATCTCTGTTACTTTAATAGGGTGAAGCCTTACCCCATCATATATCTTCTGTGCTGTTGACCCATGCATCACAGCTTTCACCAATAAATCAACTGCATCCTCAATAAATATACCCCTGGTAGTAAAATCTAAAGGTGTTGCCTCTTTTTGTAGTTCGTCTAACACAGCAGACCTAACCAACCGGCAAATCGGGTCATCATAGTTAAAGCTCATCCTGGGCCCAAAGATGGTAGAAAGCCTCACCACACGGGCATTAGCTTTATTCTCCTGGCTGAAACCCGCCAGCTTCTCTTCAGCAATTTTTAAGTTAGACAGCCCTTTAATACGGTGGTTATCATACAGGTCAACGGAGGAGACCAGGACTATTTTTGTTTTAAATCCCTTGCAAATTTCTAAGAATTTACTGAAGGCCTCACGATAAATTTGTTCAGGTATAGAGGAGTTAATAACAAAAAATGCGTAATCAAGTCTTGGAAACTTAATCTCTAAACTTTCGGTAATCGAACCACGGATAAGATGAAAGTTCTTATTTCTTACACATTCGGTCAAATTTTCATTTTTCCCTGAAGAAAAATCATCCACACCAACAACCTGAACTCCGTGGGCAAGCAGTTTGTCGGAAAGATGCGACCCTATGAAACCGGCAGATCCCACGATGAAAGCCACCGGGGTGTTTCGCGAAAGCATGATCATATTATTTTAAATGCTATTTATATGCCTCTTCCACGTCATATTAGCTTTACATGCCTCATATTTCAAGAGAGAGTAAAGGTATACAACTAGTTCAAGGTTGGGGGTTTGTAGTTCATGGTAGAAAATCTATGAACAATGAGCTATTAACTACTCTCATCGAGGGCCAGGTTGGCCAGCATGTCGGCCTGATAATTTTCCGTCCGCGGAATATGGCGGTAAACTTCAAGGCCATAATCTGAAAGCCGGTAAAATCCCGGAAAAATCCTGCACAATCTTATCAAAAGCAATCTTTACCGCCATGTACTCGGCCACATTATTAGTTGTCTCCCCCAATAAAACCCCTTCCTTCGCCAGCACTTCTCCACTACCCTTACGGATAACAAAACTGGCTGCAGCAGGCCCCGGATTACCCCTTGCCGCCCCATCAGTGTTAATAATTATCTTTTCCATTGTTTAAGCAATGGTATAAGTATGATCAGCTGTAAAATTAAAATCAAGTACTCGGTTATACCTGTAATCCAGGCTGAGGCAAAATAAGAATACTTGGGTATAAAAGTCAGGTTAAGTAATATATTTACGATAAGCCCTGCCATATAGATTAGAAGCATCGTCTTATACTTGCGCATCGTTATAAGCGCCCACATTAAAACCGAGGAAATAAAGAAAGCCGGGAACCCAAAAGAGAGTACCCGGAGGGATTCTACCGACCCAATAAAGCCTTCACCGCCTGTAATAAGGCTTACTACAAACGGTGAAAGAAAGAATGTAAGCCCTGCGCCCAAAACGGCAATACCTAACATTAAAAAACATGCCTTGGTAATGTTGGGTACAAAACTGGTTTTATTTACGGTAAAATCTTTTAGCATTAAAGGGTAAAGCCCATTCATAATAAATGTCGGTAAAACCAAAAGGGATTGGAACACCTGATATGACAGGTTATAAATACCGACTTCTGTAAAACCTTTATAAAAGGAGAGGATAAAAGCATCGAGCCGGAAATAAACAATGTTTAAAACAAGAGTCAAAGAAATTGGCCAGCAGTTTTGAATAATATTTTTGATATACCCTAAATCAAAAATAGGAAGCAAAACCTTAATATAACGTCTTACAAAGACTATCGCCAGTATACCGGCCGTAATCCAACCCGCACTGTAACCCAGCATCAACATAGGAACAGGGGCATTGCCTCTCACTAAAAGAAAAACCAATCCTAAAGTAACTAATGTCCCAAGTATTATTGAAAATACCGACAGGTCATAGCGGAGCTTGCTTTGAAAAACAGCCATCGCAGTAGAAAAAACAGCCGACTCCAAAATCGCTACCAAGCCTAACAGGGCCGTATATTTAAAGACCGGCTGAATTGGCCAAAAAAGGATGGCTATGACCGCCAAGGTAGTTACAACCAGTGCCAAAAGAAGCCTTAAGCCAAACAGTTTTTGCCATTCCAACGAAAAATCCTTACCTAAAAAGCGGGGGAGGACATGTGCATTTAGTCCAAAGTCTACAGCTAAAACAAAGAAACCAATGAAGGTGAGGGCTAAAGTTAGAACTCCTGTCCCTTCTTCACCAAAACTCCTACTAACCAAACCAAGGATAATAATTGTTGAGAGGGAGGTGGTGGCTTTTCCAACTAACTGCCAAACCGTCTGCTGGGAAACCTTAAGGAGTGTATTCACTAAACCTTAGTCTAGATTAAATAGCAGCTTAGCTCAAGCTTCTTCTGGGGAACTGGCCGGAGCTTTTGCACGCTCAGCTTTAGGGGCTTTCTTTTTAGCAGCGATCTTTTTCTCGGCAGGTTTACCCGAACCAATTTTGCTTGGCAAAATTTGGGCGGGTTTAATAACTAAATGTCTTTCACGGCCTTCACCTAGGCTTTCCGATTCCACACCTTCAACATCTGAGACAACCATATGTACAATCCTTCTTTGCCAGGAAGGCATAGGATCAAGCTCTATCTCTTTACCGGACTCTAAAACTTCGTCTGCCCAAGACCTGGCCCTTCTTTCTAAATCCCCCTCTTTACTCTTCCTCCATCCTGCCACATCAACAACCACTCTTTTGAAATTTTCTCCCGCCTCCCTGTTGGCAATAAGGCTAACCAGAAACTGAAGGGCGTCCAAGGTTTCTCCTTTAAAACCAATTAGCCTTCCGGCATCATTTGTCTCAATAGATACCAAGACCTCCTCCGGTCCTTCGGTTACCTCAAAACTGCCCTCTAAGGCCATCAACCCTAATATATTTTCTAAAACTTCGGAAACTTTTGCTTCCATAATTTGTTCGTTGTTTTTAGTTCATTGTTCATGGATTTTTCTATGAACCACAAACCGCGAACCCATAACTAACCTGGTAAGTATAAGGCAAGGATGGAGCCTGAGTCAATGCTTGGGTTGGAGAACTTTGACCCAACCTTCTATCCCACCCCAACCTGAGAGAAGATATTGCTGGATTATGCCAAGGATTGTAAATACATTCCAATATAACGCCAAACCAATTGGGAACTGGAAAGCAAAGTAACCGATCATGAGAGGCATCATATACATCATCTGCCCCTGGACTGCCGACATTGAATCTGCCATGTCCGGTATCAATAAAACCGCCACACCCAAACTTCCAAAATCGGCAGGCTTGGCAGCTAAATTAATACCGAAAAAATTAAGGTTAGGGGAGGCGGAAAGCTGCAGGTTTGGAAAATAGATAGCCTTATTGATATTTTCTAACCCTTGCCCGTTTCCAAAGAAAGCAAATATAGTTTGGTAAAGTGCAATAATAATGGGGATCTGGATTAGGGTCGGCAAACACCCTCCGGCCGGGTTTACCCCATGCTCTTTGTATAAAGCCATCTGAGCGGAAGCGAGCGCTTGTTTGTCACCCTTATGCTTTTCTTTTAGTGTGTCAAGGTGAGGCTTTAATTCTGCCATCTTCTTGGCACTTTTTAACTGCTTGCTCATAAAGGGCCAAACTAAAAGTCTTATGGCAACAGTTAGGATGATGATAGTAAAGCCAAAAGCCCCCGGTAACCCCAGCGAAGAAAGCCCCTGGTAAATTAAAACCAGAAGGGTCACAATCGGGCGGAAAAGTAACGTGTTAAATAAATCTCCGATTATCTGCATGAAAGTATCCTTTTACCCCCTAAATAGAGTCCTCTTACTACACCATATTTTTCTACCATTTGTAAAGTATACACCGAGCAGGTGGGCTCCTGCCTGCAAGCCCCACCCGGAGCAAGAAAGGAAAGCAACCCCTTATCAAAAGAGAGCACTTGGGAATAAAAATCAAGTAAAGATAGTATTAATAATTTCATTTCTTAGTATGTCATCCTGGCTTGTCCAGGATCTATTCTTAAGACAGATTCTGGATGCGTTCGCTTCGTTCACTTACCAGAATGACAGCGCACTATTTTAGCTGCCCAGAATCTTTCCTTTCACCAGCAGCCCCTCTAAAACCTTAGTCACTTCGGCCGATGTTAATTCTAACACGCCGGAGCGGGGCATAGCTACTATATTTATACCATTAGGCAGTTTATCGTATAGGCCCTCAAAGCCGGCGGAGACTAACCTTCTGGCCCGGTTCCTCTCGACAGCTTTTTTAAAAGCGTTTTTACTGGTAGCAATTCCTACAAGAGGCTGGGCATTCTCTCCAGCCCTAATATAAAGTTGTAAGTAATTGTCCCCCAGTTTTTGCCCGGCAACTACCCACTTAAAGCTTTTTTTAAGGTTTAATCTTTGACTCTTTGGAAGCATGGTATTGTCATTCTGGAGCGAAGCGATAGAATCTATACGGTTAGTTTAACTCTGCCGCGAGCCCTGCGCCTTTTTAAAACCTTCTGGCCATCGGAAGTTTCCATTCTCGCCATAAAACCATGTTTTCTGGCTCTTTTTAATTTCTTCGGCTGGTATGTCCTTTTCGGCATGTGCTGATTCTACCTTTTCTGCTTAGAAAAGGCAAGGTTTCCTTATCTTTTTCGCCAGAAAAAGGCAAGCTATGCTTAAAGGTTTTCCTCTAAAAAGGCAAGAGGACTTATAGAGGTTGACATGGTGTAGTAGTAGTAGTAGTAGTAGTAGTAGTAGTAGTAGTAGTA
>LCEJ01000065.1 GCA_000997105.1 Candidatus Daviesbacteria bacterium GW2011_GWA2_42_7 | reverse complement strand
GGGATTCTGGTGCATTTCATTTACCAGAATGACAATTGTCTGTGCAGGTTGCGCTTAAGTCCTATATTTCGAATGTTGCAAATGTCCTGATACCACAAGAAGGGGTTGACAAGGTTGTTTTTCTATGGTAATATACTTCTACTTATTAACCGTAAGGTTGATGAGTTCTCGAAGAGGAGCCCGCAAGGGCTCTTTTTCGTGGAATCTTGCTTTTGCTATAAGATAGAGATATACTTCGGCCATGCCACTTGGAGAATTAAAGTTTGATTCAGTTCTAGGATCTGAGGAGGCAGACGCAAAATTTACTGAGTTCGTTCATGCATTGGAGGATATTCAAAGAAACCCATATTCTGGTCGTTGGAGTCTAATAAATAGACTTCTAAACCGTCTCAGCTCTCAAAATGGGATGGTCATTAATGAGTGTTATGCCGCCCTTTGCCCTTTGTTAGTCCAGGATGTAGTTAGACTTGGTCAAACGGAGGATGCTACTCAAGAAAACATCTTGGACACAATCCTAGGTGCTTCAATTTTTGAAAGTCGCTTCAGTAATAGGAAGCATATTGAAGTTAGGGCTTATCTAATACCACAAGGTTTGTAATACCCTTAGCAACATCCTTGCCTGGCTTAAATCCTGGGTTTGATTCACAAGGTACATGATACTAATTATTGACATGTCAATAATTAGTATCAAAATAGTCTCCTGGTTACGATTAGTTAATTAAAGACCAAAATATTTTTTGTATGCCTCCTCGTTTTCTATCTTGTTTACCACTAAATACAATACTTCCTTGTCTAAACCATAGTATTGCCTTAAAAACTCTATTTGTTTATCACAAGGATAAGGCGTGAGGTAAACACTCTTCTGTAGTTTTAGAAACATCATCTTAGTAAGGAACTGTCTAAAAATTTCGCTCAGTACCCTTTTCTCCTTGGCAATATCATAAATAATTACCCTCCACTTACCATCCCATCTTGGTGGATGCTCGATCATTATCTCTTCAAGGTTATATTTAAGGAGCCGGCTGTGCCCTTTTTGGGTTAATTTGATACATACCTGGTTATTTCCCTCAGAAATTTCAATTGTTTTTTGGGAATATAACCTTCTGAGAACCTGATGAAGTTTGAACTGGTTGAAGCGGTTCCATTCCCGCTCTCTTTTATCGCGCTCTCTTTTCTTATACATCTTCACTATACTACCCGCAGCCATAGGAAGTCCCGGCATAGCTACACTTGCCACAACCAATGCCCCAACCCCTAATAAAATTAAAACTTCTTTAACTGTCGGAGACTGCCCCTCAGAAGATATAGACATAACTTAAAAATAGCACAATTTATTGACATATCAATGTTTTGATGGTTCGAAGACCTATATTTGGTGGTCGTAGCTCAATGGTAGAGCGCTGCCCTGTGGAGGCAGATGTTGCGGGTTCAAATCCCGTCGATCACCCCATATACTGGTATTCGATCAGAGACAACCTAATTTCTTCTACCTATAGTTTGAATTGAAGCTACATTTTTATTATAATTCTCCAATGCCAGATTTGTACACGCCGGAAAGAATTGAAAGAGTTACTTTTGAATCTATTCCTGTATTTAGTAATCCTGATTACAAGGACAACTCCTTGGTAGATGTACCAATAAATCAGTTGATTGTAGGAGATCAGGAGGTTTGTTTCCGCAGCAGGAATTTTGTTTTCTGTTTTGCCTGGATATTTAGAAATAAGCGTGGTTTAAACTATGGACTCTTCCACGCGACACCTGATCTTAGGCAACTATGGCCATCTATGAGTAAAGAGGCTGATTTAGAAAAGATCACTGGAAGCCAAGCAATCTTAATCAATATTAATGGTGTCCCTTCCCAACCATTTTTAGAAAATTTGAGAGATAGATATTCTATTGAAGCTATTGCAGCTATCTGTACAGGATCACGATTTGATCTGATTTATCAACCAAAATCTAATAAAATATTAATAGCAACCTTCAAAAGGTTTGTTGATATCTTTAACGCTTTTTAGTGGCAGAATTCCCCAAGAGTATAGTATAAATCATAACTTCTTCTGCAAATTGATCATCAACTTGTTAAATATATTCCAGTATGTTATCAGGGTAAAGAATTGATCTTTTTTCTTTAAAATCACTAATTTTTTGCCAAAGGGCTTTATGGTTGTCCTTTGAATCAATAATTTCCATATAATCCTTACTATATAATTCTTTATTGGCTAAATCAGCCTTAAAAACCATGACAATCTCATGTCCTTGTTTTCCATCAAAGGTGAAAATATTTTCCAAGGTAGTTATAAACTTTATATTCTCAAGCCCTGTCCCAAGTTCTTCCTGAAATTCCCTCTTTAAGGCCTCCTCTCCCCTTTCTCCAAACTCTATTCCACCTCCTAAAAGCCGGTAAAAATATTTATCTTTTTTAGGGTCATATCCGTCCATGACCAAAATTCTGTCTTTATCCTTGATAATGCAAAGCGCCAGCGGCCTGATAATTCCTGCAACCATGCCTTAATTTTAGCGTATATACATAATTTAAGATATACTTACCTCGATGAATTTTTGGGAAAAGATAAAAAACCCAATTTTGATATTGGCTCCGATGGATGGGGTGACCGATACTGTTTTCCGGCAAATTGTAACTTTTGTAGGAAAACCCGATGTCTTTTTTACCGAATTTGTGGCTGTAGATGCCCTTTTTTCTGAAGGAAAAGAAAAAGCTTTACAGGTTCTAAAGTTTACCGAAAAAGAGAGGCCGGTTGTAGCCCAGATTTGGGGAACAGATCCGGAAAAATTTTACCGGACTGCGAAATTAATAGAAAAGCTTGGATTTGACGGCATAGACATCAATATGGGCTGTCCCGATAAAAGCGCTGTTAAAAAAGGGGCATGTTCTGCTTTAATTGGCAACCCAAAGTTGGCACTGGAAATTATTGAAGCGACTATCAAGGGCGCAAAAGGGTTGCCGGTGAGTGTCAAAACAAGGATCGGCTTTAGAAAAATAGTTACCGAGGATTGGATGGAAACTTTACTACAAACACAAATTGTTGCCCTGACAGTCCATCTTCGCACCGCTTCTGAAATGTCAAAGCCCCCTGCCCACTGGGAGGAGATGGCAAAAATTGTTAAGTTAAGAAACAAAATTAACCCTAAGATTTTGATCATTGGGAACGGTGATATTAAGTCTGCAGAAGAAGCAGAGAAAAAGTGCAAAAAATATGGTATTGAGGGAGTGATGATTGGCCGGGGGATCCTTGAAAATGTCTACCTATTCAATGAAAATGTTAATCCTGAAAGTATTACACCACAGGATAAAATTAAATTACTAATTAAGCACCTGGAACTTTTTAATGATACTTACCAAGGGGACAAGCCCTTTGAAATGATGAAAAAGTTTGTAAAATGTTATGTCAACAATTTTAAGGGAGCAGTAGGGGTTAGGGAAAGACTAATGAAAACAAAAAGCCTGAATGAGTTAATAGATGTATCCAAAAAGCTGCCTGTTGTAGAATCTCATCATGAGTAATATTGAAAATATAAGTTTGTCGGCTGAGAAACACCTAAATTTAGCTAAGAAAACAATCCTCCGTAGCGTTGCTCTAGGTATCATTTTAGCTATAGTGCCAGCTATAATTGCCAGCAGGTATATCAGGAGTAAATTTAAACAGGACAGGCCAATGGCAGACAAAATCCGTTCCTATGAACAATACCCTTTATGAAGAAAAACTTTTTACTTATTGAACATGGTGGGTTGAGAAAAAAATTTACACTAGAAAAACTACAGGAAAAAGGATTAAATATATTTCTTGCAACAACCGATTTACCGTTGTGGCTTAAAGGCCTAATACCAAAAATAAACGTTATTAAAACAGATACTTACCATTCAACAAAACTCTTATCTGATGTGATAACATTCTCCGAAGCAAGAAATATAAAATTTGACGCTTTAGGAACTTTTTATGAGCATACTGTTACCCAAGCAGCAGACTTGGCCAGTGCCCTAAAACTTATCGGTTTAAACCCGGGTGCAGCCCGAAGAAGTTCCAGTAATAAACTCCTTATGCGTCGGACTTGTAGGGATAACAGTATCCCAACCCCAAAACTTACTGTCATCTCAAATTATGATAAGAAGCAGCTTCTTCAGGCAGTAAAGAAGATCGGAACCCCTTGTGTTATCAAGCCAATTTTTGGAGCTGAAAGTTACGGGACAATAAAAATAGAAGATGGGTTTAATATAGATGACATCCTAGATGAGATTAAATTAACAACAGCTCAGGACCAAAAAGAAACCTTCAAGAACTTCACAGGGAATTTTTTGGTAGAAGAGTATCTTCCCGGGAAAGTAGTTAGTGTTGACGGAATTGTCCAGAACTTAAAGATTTTTATTGCCGGGATGGTGGAATTTATTATGGGGCCTGAACCAAGGTTTGCCCAAGAGGCCAATTTCATTCCTCCCACCGGTTTATCCGGTAAGGAAATCAACGACTGTATTCTGATGGCAAAGCGGATTATTAAAGCTTTAGAGTTTGACAACTGCGGATTCCACTGCGAGTTGAGATTGACGCCTAATGGACCTGTCCTTTTAGAAATTGCTGCAAGGCTTCCCGGAGGGCCTTTACAGCCCGGATATTTAAATGCCTATGGTATTGATTTAACCTCTTTACTTATAGATGTGTGGCTTGGGAAGAAAATTAAAGTGGATAGAAGTAAAAAGCTTTATATTATGCAAAAGGCTTTTTTCCCAAGGAAAAGTGGCAAGCTGACTCAATTGAGGGGTATCAATTCCCTAAAAAAAGATCCCGGTGTTTGGGAGTTTGCTAAAATAGCAAAAATTGGGGATGAGATAAAGGAACATGGGACTCCACTTTACTACTATGCAATAAAAGATCTGAGTAAAAGGAGCCTGCTAGAGAAGTCAAAAAAGATTGAAGAGAACATACAATTTTTAATTGAGTAACCATTCTTTCAACACCATTACACTTTTTTAACTGATGTTTTAATTGACTGGTTTATCCTAGTGATGCAATGGGAAAGTTTGCCGTATTCTTTGCAATGGTATTTTTCCTATCTGCCTTTTTTGCCATTACGGCAGATACAACTTTTGCCCAAGAGAAAAGGGTGGAAATTAACTTATCAGAGCAAAAGTTGCAGGCTTTTTCGGGGGACGAAAAAGTTTTTGATTTTGTAATATCTACCGGTAAACCGTGGTGGCCAACACCAACCGGCACTTTTTACCCTTGGATCAAACTCCGGCTTGCCGGAATGCAGGGAGGTAGTGTTACTTATGGCACATACTACAACCTTCCGAATGTCCCTTATGTAATCTATTTTGGCAATAACGAAGTTCCCAACTGGAGGGGTTATGGGTTGCACGGAACCTACTGGCATAATAACTTCGGGTATCCTATGAGCCATGGTTGTGTTAACCTAAAAACTCCTGACATGGAAAAGCTTTATTACTGGATGGAGATGTCTACCCCTATCCATATATTTGGGCAGACGCCTCAAGGTTGATCCTGCCTGCTGAACCTGGTAAAATCATCAGGCTCCTGTCACACTGCCCCGTTTACCCATGAGAAAAGTCTTAAAACTTCTTTTGGAACATAGGAAAATAACATTTGCTTTTATTATTGTAATAATTTTAGTGATTCTGCATGGAAGGTTATTGTTCCTCCAATCTACATCTTCAAACCAATTGCAGCTTACCGAAGTTAAAAGACAGGATATAAAAGTTATAGTCTCTACCTCAGGTATCTTTACCGGTAAAGATACCGCTTCGCTTCATTTTAAATCATCCGGAAAGCTAGCTTACATCAATGCCAAAATAGGCGACCAGGTCTTTTCAGGACAGGTTTTAGCTGGTTTAGATACCCAGGAGCTTGCGATACAATTACAACAGGCTAATAA
>LCEJ01000064.1 GCA_000997105.1 Candidatus Daviesbacteria bacterium GW2011_GWA2_42_7 | reverse complement strand
CCTTAAGTAACTTAATAAGAAAACCAAGAACCACCAGGTAAAAGAAGCCCCAGAGGATAAAGAGCATCCATAAAGGGGAACGGGCGCAGTGGTTGGCCTCAAAAAGGAAGGGGCCAAGTTTGCCGAGGTTGGTTAAAAAGTCCGGGGCACACAACAATCCAATACCGGAGCCAAAAGGCTTAAAGGAAAGCCAGAAGGGTAAAGAAAAGAGGATGGCTAAAACTGCGACTGCAGCTGACTGACTACAGCTTACAGCAAACCGCCGTAAGCCGTAAGCCGTAAGCCGTAAGCTTCTGGATTCTCTGGCTAGTAAAACTGAAAAGATGACAAGTAAGTAAATCGGGCCGTCGAGGACGTTGGTCATAAGGAAAATGGCAATAAGTAGAGAGATGAAGATGGAGGATGGAAGATGGAGGATGGAAGAGTGGTAAATTTTAATTAGTAGGGCAAGGAGAAGTAGGACGAAGGGGAGGTTTAAGAGGTGGCCGTGCAGGTCGGCTACTACAAAAGAATAGAGGGGAAATTCGTGGATGGTAAAAGGTATAAAGCGGGTAGCGTTTGGGTACCAATAGCCTTGGAAGTTAAACATAATGGGCAGGTTCCAAAAAGGGGTGGGGTTTTCGACCGGGTAAGTTTGCAGAAAGGCATAAATGGTATGTAAATTGCCCCCCAGGGTGACAAGGAAGGCACTTAAAATCCCGCTTACTGCTAACAGCTTACGGCTAACGGTTTCTTTTTGGAGAGTAAAGAAATAGTATAAATTTGCTCCAATGGAGAAAGAGGCGGAGAGGGTTAGGCCAAAGAGGGTGGCAAGGATTAAATTATATGAAACTCCTGGGGTTAAACCAGAAAGTTTAGTTAAAACCGCCCCCACTAGGTGGCCGAAGTAATAATAATTTATGGAAAGCGGTGCCATCCATATATCTTTGGGGGGAAAGTAATCGGCACGAAGTATTGAATTGATAAACCCGAAGTCCATAAACTTTTCCAGGCCGTGGATGGAGGGTTCATGGGCCCTTACATAAGCCCAAAAGATTAACCCGGCAGTAAAAAGGATCTCTTCGAAGAGTATAATTTTCCATTGTCCGCCAAGTTTCTGGAAACTTTGTTTAAAGTAAGAAATAACGGTGCTTGCCACTATGAATATTGCTAAAATCCCAATCAAAGTTGGCAGGGAGAAAGGAAGAATTTTCAGGCTGGCCAGGATCCAGGCAAGGTAGCTTACAAGTAGCATCCCCAAAATCTTGGCAAAGATATAACCCCGGTCAAAAAAATTGGAAAAAAGGAGGGCACAAAGGGGCAAAAATATGACCCCCAAGGCAAATATCATAACCCACCACTGAAAAATATTTATAAGATCAAAAGAATCCATTTAATGGATTATATCAAAGCTTTCTTGTGCCGCAGAATTTTGAGCCTTAATCTTTTCCCATTCATAAATGGTAACAGTAGACAGGCCGCTTTTAACCATAATAATTTGGTAGTCCTGCCATTTGAGGAAATCTGAGTAGCTTAAAGCTGGCTGGCGGGCGTTGCTGACCGCCTCCGATTGCACCCAGGTAAAATAACGGGAGATGTTAAAAACTGAGACAGATATAAAAGCTAATATAAATAAAGACCAAACTATTTTTGGGTCAAACTTCTTTTTCATTGTGTTTATCGCTTCGCCAATACACAGGCCGCTTATAAGATAGATAAAAGGTAGGACCGGAATCGTTCTGGCTAAGTTGGGAGAGTCAGTTGTTAACATTCCTAAAGTTCCCAGACTGAGAAAATAAATAACCAGCCAGAGACCGATTCTTTTTTTAAGTAAAATAGCCAATGGTAACCCGATAAGAAAAGTGATTCTAATAAAAAGATCTACGGGGGAGGTTTTGGCAGGGAAGTAGCGTATATTTTCCATACCGTTGCCAATCACCGAACTGTCAAGTAACAGCAATCCCTTTGTTACATCAATTGTTTGAGAGAATAATATCTTTGGGAAGGAGCTGCTTTGAATAACAGATACGCTTACAGAACGCAGGAAGAACTTCTCCTTCTGGGCAGAAACAACGGTAAGAAGAGGAAGAACGGTGAGAATAAAAACAAGAAAGAAGATGCCGAGTCTTGTAAACGGAATGGTTTTCCTGAAAGAAAGGAAAATTAAATAAATTATGGCTGCAAGGGGGTAAATTTTACCGGCGAAATAACCATAGGAAGCAATGCCGGCAAATAAGCCTGCCAGTCCAAACCATCTTAACTTCTTCTCCTCTAAACCCTTTTATATATAAAAGACCATTAAAAGCCCCCAAAGGACAGCTCCAAGATTAAACCAGCCTGAACGCGCGAAGTTCATATACCAAACACTGGTGGCAAGCAGCAGGGAAGTAAAAAAACTTAAAAATGGTGGAATACGACGGGAAAGCAGATAGTAAAATGCAATAATCCCAAAGATACTTAAGATCGCTGTCGAGAGTCTCATTCCCAGGATGGAATTTTGTAAACCAACATTTTGAATCCAAAAAGCCATCCAGTAAAAGTTCGTAGCCGGTTGGCTGCCATCACCCATAAGGGTTAAAGGGTTGACCGTTTGCGGGCTGTAAATAATCCGGTAAACATCCCCCAGGTATGTAATTTCATCTCCGGTAACGTTAGCTGGGAGTAAGTTGATCCGAAAAAGATAAGCGGGGATGACAATAAGTATTAAAAGAACCGGCAAAAAATGTTTCGGTTTCATTTTACCTCAACCTTTGAGTGATTTGCTCGGGTGTGACCGGAGATATTTTTTTAAATAAATAATTGGTATATCTTTAACCATATTGATTTTAACTAAAAGGGTAGATGTTCCAGATGCTGCCTAGCATATAAAGATTAAAGAGTAATGAGTAAATTATAACGGTTTTCGCCAAAGTTGTAACCTTATCCTTTACGAAGACCGAGGCCAGGATGATGAATAAAAAAGGGTAAATATCCAAAGCGTAGCGGTAACCATATTGCCAAACTCCTACCCCGGCGTAAGTTAGGGCAGGGATGATACCGATTATGGCTCCGATAAGCAAAACAAGAATACGGTGGTCTCTCAAGTTGCTCCGGAATAAATAGAAGAAGAAAGGGGAGGTAAAAAATATTCCCATTCCCCATTCACTGGCTTTTAGGAAGGGATATTTTAAGACAAAACTTACCTCCGATACCCTGACAGCTTCAGGCCCTTTCAACAGAAGAAAATAGAGGTTGCCCGGAATATGTACCAAGGAAAACATTCCCTGTCTGACCGCCTCTTTAACACCATCAGGAAAGGTGGTGTTATAAGCATAACCGTTATCAAAAAAGTTGCCGAAACGTAGAAAGTTGTAAAATCCTGACCCGGCTATGCTTAAAATTATCGGTTGTAAAAGTAGAACCAGGTGGGAATATTTAAATTTATCTTTGCTTAGGATTAATTCGATAACAAAAAAGACCGTACCAAAATACAGGCTTTGACGGGTTAAACCTGCCCTAGATATGACACCCCAAAATAGCACCAACATTCAAACAATCCTGGGCAACAACGCCGTCGGCAAAGATCCCGTTACCGGCAAGGATGTAATTCTTGGCCAAGCCATGGCCGACCTAGAATGGGAGACGGTGACCAACAGCCAAAAATGGTACGCTTTTGTGTACAGCTTCAAAGGCAGCAACAATAAAGAGGGGACAGGCCCGAAGTAGACGTAAAATTTATCCCCAAAAGCAGCCGAATCCTGCCATGAGGTATACCTTAAGGGTTCCGAGAGGGAAAGCTGCCCTTGGAGGAAAGAGAAGGCTAGGTCAGAAAAGTGACTGTGTTGGATAAAAGAGAGCTTTTGCCACAAAATAAAGCTGAACAAGATAGATAAGATGGTTATTGCGGCCAGTAAATAAAATTCTCTGGATCGTTTTTTAAAAAGGTATGCCATCTCTAGGGTGATAATATCATGGCCAGTGATTCAAACGTCAGTTTATCAATATTTTGAAAAATAATGACTTTGGGGTGGTCGTAGACCTGGAAGGTCTCTTCGGAGCCGTCATCATTAATTTCAAAACCTAAAATGTTTGGGTAAGAGGAAAATTCAGCAACTTTTTGGTAACCAAGCTGCTCATCAAAGAGGAGTTTGTAGTACCTTGAGGTAACAGGATATTTCCCGGGTAAATTGATCAGTGTCCCATAGAGCCTGCGGCTGGAGATAATTAGGTAATCGGCTCCGGAGAGTTTTTCGGCAAAATACTGTACCTTGGCTTGGTTATCCGGCTCATAAATAGTTAAAGCTTCACCTTTATACCTTGCAGGGGTAAGAGTACCCAGGGGAATCGGTATGCCGTCATCCCAGTGCTCGCCTAAAATTTTAGCTCCCGGAGGTATATTTTGGTAAATCCATTCGGAAGCAGTAATCCTGGTTTGCTGCCGGATATAAATTGAGGCAAAAGCCAGGGCCCAGAGGGCTGTTATAAGGGTAAAAAAGATAATCAGGGAAGATCCCAAGCGGGGAATACGCTTTTTAACCCAAAAAAGGAAGTAGGCGGCAGCAATGGCAAAGAAGGGTAGAAGAGGAACAATATAACGGATGAATTTAGTGTGCCAGGATCCGACATAGGCAAAATATAAAACCGGCAGGATAAGAAAGATCATTAGCCTTGGATCCCTTCTTCTTATGGCGGTGTAGATTAACAATCCCACGCCTAAAATCGCCGGGATTAGGATAAGGCCCATTTGGAAGATTAGGTTTTGAATTTGGAAAATGTAGGGAAGTGTACCGGTAAACTGGAGGGTATAAGGCACGGGCAGGGTCCCTGAAACTACCCCGGATTCATAAGCCATTGACTCTAGAAATTTATTCCAGGAAAGGAAGGTGTAGGGGGAAAGAAGGGTAAAGGTAACAAGGGCAAGGGTTAAAAAAGGTAAAAGGTTAAGGTTTGTCTGCAGAAGGTTTTTCCTATCCTTGAGGCTGGCCATGATATGGGAAGTGATGGGGATGACGGCAAAGATTATGGCGGTAGTTTTGGCAGCCGCAGAGGCTCCTAAAAGAGCAGCGGTTAAAAGGTAACCACCAAGGTTTGGTTTGTGGAAAAGGTGGAGGGAAAGGAGGCTTAAGAGGGTTGCAGAGAGGGCCAGGATACTTTCGGTGGTAGAGAAATGGGCGGATTGGATTGAAGAAACCGTCAGGGCAAAAAAGAGGGCGGATAAAAGGCCTACCCCGGTCGTAAAAAGCTTTTTCCCCAGGAAAAAAATGGCGGGAATGGTGAGAGTGGAAAAGAAAGCTGAAGCAAACCGGCCGATTAAACTAATATGGCCCCAATCCGAAAGCCAGGTTGTATTGTGGGTTACAGCTGCTGTAATTTCGGCAAGGGTGCGGTAAAGGTAAACAGTTAAGCCGCCGTAAGCAAAGAATTCAGGGTTTAAATGGCTGAAGAACCTGATTTTGGAGACTGCCATAGCAATATTTCTCTCATCCGGGTGGAAGTAATGAAAATTATCCCAGTTGAGGTTGTAGAAGCGGAGGAAGCCACCAATTAGGGTGATTAAAAATAGTAGCGCAGACTCTATCCTTATGTTTAGAAGTTTCATGTTACTCTTAATTGACCTAATTAACCTAATTTCTAATTGACCTAAAGAATGATTAAAACCCCAATTTCTAAATTTTAGGACATTTGGTCATGGAAATTATTTAGAAATTAGTAATTAGTAATTAGAAATTTTTATTAGTAACTAATTTAGCTACTTTCTCTCCCAGCTCAATGGCATAGTTAGTTTCCCGATCCCAGGGGTAAATCATATCCATATTGGCAAGGTAAACATTTTTTAGGGGGGTTGCCATCCCGGGCACGTTCTTAAGATAGGAGGGAGTGATAACCGGTTGGGCAAAGGGTTGGGTAAAAAGCTGACAGCTGACAGCTGATAGCTGATAGCTAGGATTGATTCTTTTTAAGAAAGGATCATAGATTTTTAAGAGTTCCTTGGCGGACATTTTAAGGTATGGGTGGCCGTCGGGGAGATAATTGCCGATATAGAGGATATGATCCCCTCCGTAGTGTTTTGGGTCCATGAAGTTAGTGTGCTCAGCCAAAAGTAGGAAAGGGAAACCAGGCTCGTTAATATTTAGCCAGTAACTGCCTTTTAAGAAAGGCTTTTCTAATACCAGGATCAAATTTTGGGCGGTAAGGTGGGGGATGGAAGATATTTTTTTAACATAAGCTTTTGGAAGGCTAGGGGTAATTTTGGTGAATACCGGAGTAGGGAGGGTGACAATTACTTTGTCAAATATTTTCTACCGCTCCTGCTATCTTTTGGGCAAATCCGGCTATCCCGCCTTCCGGGTAACAAAGTGTTTTGCTTCTCTTTTTGATCCTTCCCCAAAACCAGGGGAGTGTAACTTCATTTTTAAGGTTGCCGAATTTCCCCTCAAAAAGGGGATCCCATATAATTTTGGTGGCACCTCTACCCATCCATTTTTTAATCCATGGGAGGGCAAGTTTACCCTCAAAAGGTTTTTCGGTGGATGATAATTTTAAAAAGGCCAGAACGGCGGAAGTACGGAGTTTGTCCACCATGGACAAATACGGGAAGCGGAGCAGTGACGCGGGGGAATCGATCGGCAGGATACGGCTTTTAATATAAATATTGGTTTCCGGTGTGATATTCAAGACCTGTTGGTGAAGTTCCCGGGCCATATTGTGGACAAATTTATCGCTTAAAAACCAGTGATGGTAGAATTTTTCAAGGGTCCATTCCCAGGAGGGGTATTTAAAACCTCCGGCTAACCCTCCCACCTGGGGTTCACTCTCAAAAACGGTGACCTGGTGGCCGGCTTGCGCAAGCTTTAAAGCGGCGGAGAGGCCTGTAAAACCGGCGCCTAAGATAGCAATTTTCATATTGGTATTTTAACTCAAAATGATTTAAGATTCATGATTTAAGATTTAAGAGTTATTGGAACATTCTTAAGAACTTGTTCACAAGTTCTTAAGACCTTGCGACCTGCGGTCTTAAATCGTATCTCGTAAATCATAAATCGTTGCATGTATGGCCTTTTTTTGTTATTCTGCCAAAATATGCCAACAACTAAAAATTCAGATAACATCCCTTCCCATATCGCGATAATTATGGATGGCAACCGCCGTTGGGCTAGGGTGCGGAATCTTCCTGAAGGGAAGGGCCATGAGGCCGGGGCAGAGGCTTTGGAAAAGGTTGTGGAGGCAGCCTCTAAAATTGGTTTCAAGACTATTACTGTTTATGCCCTCTCGACGGAAAATATTAAGGAACGGGCAAGAAGGGAAGTTTTAGGACTTTTTGGGCTGATGAAGAGGGGTTACAATACCAAGCTTAAAAAGATGATGAAAAACGGGGTCAGGGTGGATATTTTAGGGGAGCTAAACGGCTTACCAAAGGCAATAAAGATGATTATTGAAGAGGTGAAGAAGGCTTATATCAAAAATGAATCCATAAGGCTTAATATTGCTTTAAATTATGGCGGCAAGAGGGAGCTGATTGAAGCGGTAAAGGAAATTGTCAAAGAGGGGGTTGACATAAATAAAATAAGTGAAAAAACAATAGACAGGCACCTTTATACCAACGGCCAAAATGACCCGGGTTTGGTGATCCGGACAGGCGGGTATATCAGGCTTTCAAATTTTCTGCTTTGGCAGACAGCCTACAGCGAGCTTTATTTCTCCAAAAAACTTTGGCCTGATTTTGGCCCGGCTGACTTAAAAGAGGCAGTTGAATGGTATCAGGATCAAAAGAGAAACTTCGGAAAATGAAGCTCCCTCGACCTTACGGTCGGGGTATCTTCTCCCCATGCTTCGTCGGGAGCGCAACCCCTCCGAAGCAGAAAACTCTTCGCATTCATCCATAATCTTACGATTATGGTTTTCTGCGAAGGGGGATAAAATTGCTGACTGCTTACAGACTACAGCTTACTGCTTTTCAGAAAGTTTTCTAATAAATGCGTTTATTTTAGCTGCCAATATATTTGCTTCTTCATAGAAGTTATTGAACTCCGACTGGTTTAAGTATTTCTGATCCAGCGCAATATAAAGAGCTGAGACCACCTCATTCGTCGAAGTTAGAGCCATTCTCAAATATCTACGGAACTCTATATCTGATTTTCTATCTGACCCTTCAGCAATATTAAGAGCAATGGATACTGCCGCTCTGCGAAGCTGATCGGTTAGTCCAAAAATTTCACATTTAGGAAACCCGCCGGTTAAAGAATAGATATGGCTAATAAACTTTCTCGCATCTTGCCAGACTTCTAGCTTTTCAAATCTAAATTTCATACTTTTTGCTTGCAGCCTGCGGTTAGCTGTAAGCAGTTAGCCGATAGCTATCTTATTGTATCTCCGACCAAATTTGCAAAGTCTTTGCAAAGGTATTTTTCAACAGCACCAAGTACTTCGGTTGGTAGATGATCTCTTCTGAGGGGTCAACGTTTAATCCATTGGTTCTTTTAAACTGGGGTTGTTTTAGGGGGTCTGAGGAAAAAGAAATTACACTTCCGTTTATGGTCAGTTTCCCGACAGAAGAGATACAACTGCCGGAGGCGTATGAGCTGCAAAAACCTCCATGGGTAATAATAAAGGCGTTTACGGAAGTGACGGAAGGGGTGACCCTTACCTCTTTTTGGACCACAAAAATTACCCCCGAATCTTTCTCGTCGCCGATATTATCATTTATAGTCAAGTCACCATCGACAAAGACTACAACCGTGGCCCCCTTTGGAACCTTGAAATTTTGGTCTACAGTTAGATTTCCGGTGTCGGTATCGGTTTGGTCGATTGTATATAAGTAAGCTGTGTTTTGAGAAAGGTGGGGTTGTGAATTTGTAAAAGTTTGGGGGCCTGGGGTGGGTTCTACAAGTTTATTCTGGGTGATATAGAGGGATTTCATCTCGGCATAGGTTGGAATAGAAAACTGGGGGACTGAGGCTGGGGCCCCGATGATGCACTTGTCTGAAGCTTGGAATTTAGTGTTTGCCTGGCCTTGGGAATCCCGGACGGTTAAAAACCCGTTTTCAAGCTGGATACGCGAAGTGCCGGCCCCGACTGAAGGGCAGGATTGGGCTAGGGTTGAAGGTGTGGGAAAAAGAACCAAAGATAAAAGGGAGATAAGAAACAGGAGGGTAAATTTTGTTTTCATTTATCGGCTATCGGTTGGAATGGACGTCACCTCCGGTAGTTTTTAAGAAGGCCGGATAGGGGAGGCATTCAATTGAGGAAGACCCCAACGCTTCGCTGCTGCAGCCGCCGGTATTACAGGCTTTGACCCCCCAGGAACTATAGGTGGTGTTGGTGGTTGTAGGTACGGTGGCATTTGGGATGGTCGGGTCAGGGTTGGACCTGGTATCAGTGGTATTTGACCCAACCCTGGCCAGATAATAGGAAGAACCTGAAGCTCCGCTCCAGTATACATTGGCTGTAGTCCCCGGTGAAGGACAGGTGGCAGACAAGCCGGTTTGGTTGGGGGTGGCGGGGGGACAGGTTTTGGAAAACGAGAGGGAAGCGGGGTTAGAGGTGTTACCGTTGTAGACGCGGTAATAGTATGCAGTGCTGCTGTTTAGAGTAAGGGTATTATTGTTGCTGCGGAAGGTAAACCCTGCCGGTATGGGAGTGCTGTTCGTGCAGGTGTTTCTGTTCTGCGGGTCAGAACAGGGCATCCACTTTTGGTAATAAGGGTCGCTGGGGTTGGCATCGTTGAAATCCGAACTTTCTTTGACATTTACCCAAAAACCCCACTGGTAGCTTTGGGCGCCCCCTCCGTCAGGATCGGTGTAATAAGGGTTTCCCCCCCAGGTTAAATTGCCGGTGTAGGTATTACCAGAACAGGCATAAAAGCCGCCATTGGGTGAGTTAGGGTTGTTAGGATCCGGAGTATTAGGGGTAGAGGAGGAAGGTACGCAACGGAAAGGTGCCCCGGCTGTTTCACTGCTGGTCCCGCCCGCATTGGTCGCGCTTACTCCCCAACTGTTGGAGGGGATGCCGGGATCACCATAAATCCAGCCGGGAGTGAGGGGGGAGAAATCATATGGGCTTGCCGGCGCACTTTTAGTGGTGGAGGTTACCCTGACATTATAAGAGGTGGCCTCTGCGGAGTTACTCCACGAGAGGGTAGCGGATGTCCCGGGAGCT
>LCEJ01000063.1 GCA_000997105.1 Candidatus Daviesbacteria bacterium GW2011_GWA2_42_7 | reverse complement strand
TCGGTGTCCAATCGACTTTAAAATCAGCCTGGTGGATAATCCTGCCTACCGGTGTCTCAATCACAAGCCCTGTGGCATCGGGAACGGAATGCGAGACCCCATAAAAAGATACACTGAAAGCCCCTAATTTCAGTTGGGTAGACAAATCCACATTTTTTATAGAATCTTTAGGCAATTTAGCCTCGTTAAATTTATTTTTAATAAATCCGGCCGCCAACCTTTGGGCAAAAATCGGACAACGCAATTCCGGCCAAATATAAGGCAACCCGCCGATATGGTCATCGTGTGGATGGGTAACAATTATCCCCCGGATCATATGTTTTTTATCTTTAAGATATGTAACGTCCGGTATTACTAAATCAATCCCCGGCATATCCTCATCCGGGAAACCGATACCACAATCGACAATGATAATATCCTGGCCATACTCGTAAACATACATGTTTTTGGTAACGTCACCTACCCCCCCGAGAGGGATTAATCTTAGATTCCCAAACTTACTTGGTTTCATTTCAAATTTTGGTTTAAATGGCCTTATATCCATATATTTCTTTAGCAACTAGTAACTAATATCTGGTGTACTAGTATCTATCATCTAACTTAAGTATTGTCCAATATTTTCCCCCGTTATCTTATATGGCCCGGGATTACCCTCAACCACCTCTCTTGCTACTTTCCTTACCAAACCTTCTATATTCCTCTGCAGGGACCTAATACCGGCATCATACCCTAGGGGGCGTACAATCTGTGGCCACAAAGTCTCATCTATCATAAGCACCTGAGGCGATAAACCGGCCCCCTGTAAAGCTTTTGGCAAGATATACCGCTTGCCGATAATAGCCTTCTCTTCATCACTATAACCCGGCATCTCGATAATTTCCAGCCTGTCCATGACCGCCGTAGCGATATTGCCGGTATTATTGGCTGTAGCGATAAATAAGGCCTTGGATAGGTTAAAGGGGTAATCGACAAAGTTGTCGGTGAAAGCAAAGTTTTGCTCCGGATCCAAAAGCTCTACCAAAACCCCCATTACGTCTGAACGCGATTCTGCCGCTACCCTATCAATCTCATCAATAAGTATAACCGGATTGTCTACTCCTGCTGTATTAATTAATTTCATAAGCCGGCCTGGTTCTGCCTCAGCATTAGCCCGAGACCCTCCCCGAAGTTCCTTCACCGACCCTAAACCTCCCAAAGGAATCCTAACCAGCTTACGTCCTAAACTTTCGGCAATAGAATAGGCAAGGGAGGTCTTGCCGCTTCCCACCAGTCCCACAAAAGCTAAAATAGGGGCCTTTAAAGATTGCCCTTGCCGGGAATGTAAAATTAGTATTGATAAGTATTCTAATATCCTGCTTTTAACTTCCGTCAGGCCGTAATGGTTTTTATCCAAAATCTGGGCTGCCCTTTTAAGGTCTAATATATCCTGGCTTGACTTTTCAAAAGGCAGGGTAGAGACAAAATCCATATACCGGAGTTGCCTATCAAACTCCATCCGGTAACCGGAAGAGTCAATAATTTTTGCTAACCGGCCAAGTTCATCCTGAAGTTTTTCGGCTAAATCGGAAGGCAAATTAGGCTGGGCAGCCTGGGCTTTTAACTTAGTAAAAATGTCCTGTTGCGGGGCAGTTGTATCCATCTTAATGTAAGACCACCACTCCCCAAAGAGTGTTACGGTCAACCTTTAATTTAATCTTAGCTAATTTTGCAAGCATTTGCCATAAACTACTGTCTGAAGCCTCTTGGGAAAGCTTAAGTTTTCCGGACATAGTGGCTGAAGCTAAAACCTGCTCAGGGTTATCAATTTCAACCTCAAAGCTGCCACCCCCTAAATCCTTTACTTTAATATTCCCATCTCCTGAAGCGCTCTGTAAAAACTTTTCTTCCGCAGCTTTACCAACCAGATCAGGCGGTACTTGACTATTCAACTCAATACTTTTAGGCCTAACCTTCAAATTTACCTCTCTTGGTAAAAAATTTTTAAGAAAGCTTAACGACTGTTCATCCAAACCCACAACTACCCCTTTAGTAAAATCCCCCTCCAGACCTAAATTCCCGGAAAATTGTTCCAAACTCTCCCGGTCTTTTGGCGCAATAGTAAAAGTTGCAACCACTTTTTCACCCTCTATATAAACCTGCGCCCTGCTATTATCAAAGATATTTTGCACACCCAGCAAATAACCGGCCAGGATAATTGTCGCGAGAATCAGTGCTACGCCTAAAGCAAAGAATTTCCGTATCTCCGGCAGCTTTAGTTGCATTATTTAAAACTTAGTAGCGGTCTTTCTTGTCAAACGGCCCTCTGTGGTCAAAGGGTTTATTACCCCGTCCAAAATCCCTTCTTTCTCCCCCACCAAAGCGGCTACCACCCTCACGGGGCCTACCCGCTTCGCCGGAGCGAAAGCGAGGCGAGCCTTCGGATTCCGGTTTAATATCTGTGCCAAAGAGCATCGAAAGGCCAATTTTACCCTGGCGGTCTACCTCGGTAACCCTTACTTTTACAGTTTGCCCCTCGGAAACCACATCCTCCGGCTTCTCCACACGATGTGGCGCCATCTGGGAAACATGGACCAATCCGTCTTTACCCGGTGTAAGCTCAACAAAAGCCCCAAAAGGAGCAATACGTACAACTTTACCCTCAAAGACCTCACCCACTTCAAAAGTCCTAAACATCCCGGAAATAGCCTCTACAGCCTTTTTAATAGCTTCCTCATCAGCCGAAGAAATCATGACAGTCCCGTCATCTTCCACATCAATTTGGGCACCGGTACGGGCAATAATACCGTTGATATTCTTTCCCCCGGTACCAATTAAAAGCCCTATCTCTTCCGGCTTAATATGTATTGTTTCAATTTTAGGGGCATATTTAGAGAGCTCGCCCGCTTTAGGCTGGACCTCGTTCATCTTGGCAATGATAAATTCACGGGCTTTCTTGCCCTGTTTTAAGGCTTCTTCGATAATTTTAAAGCTTAAACCAATAAGCTTTGTATCCATCTGGATAGCAGTCACACCCTCAACCGGGTTTTTTAGCTGTACCCCTGCATCAAGCAAAGCCAGGGTAGAAGCACAAAGCGAGGCCATGGATGTGGAGGCGTTGGCTGCCAAAACTTCCGATACAACCCGCATAGCATAAGGAAAATCTTCTTCTGAAGGCAGGACATTAACCAAAGACTTTTCCACCAAAGCCCCGTGACCTATATCGCGCCGGGAAGGGGCGCCAATCCTTTTTACTTCACCGACAGAGAAAGGATTTATACCCATATTGTAGTGGTGCATAAACCGCTTAGTTGATTCTCCGGTCATCCCCTCCAAGGTCTGGGAAACCGACAAGGGACCTAAGGTGGCTATAGCCAACACTTGGGTACTACCTCTTTCAAAAACTGCTGAACCGTGGGTACGGGGTAAAATATCAAGCTCGATATTGATCGGCCTCACCTCATCCATCGCCCGTCCGTCTACCCTTTTACCCTTTTCCAAAACCGTTTCATGCATGATCTCTTTGGCGACCTTATCAAAAACGCCACTGACAATTTGGGGGGTTAAAGTTTCAGCGTACTGCACCGACAGTTCAGCTTTAATAAAATTGGCTGTCGCTTCATGCCAAGGATGGTCGGTATCAAATAAGGCCGCCTCAATCCGCTTTTTGGCCTCTGTCTTAACTCCCTCCATTACCGCTTTCTCAATCTCTTCTGCCAAAGGAGAAATGGCCAATTTTTCTTTACCGGCTTCTTTGGTGAGATCTTCGATCAATTCAACAATCCTTTGTGCCTGCTTGTGACCCTCTTTAATACCTTCAAAAACAACCTCGTCCTTTACTTCCTTGGCTTCCGTTTCAATCATCGCCACCTTATCACGGGTAGAAGCGATCAAAAGATCCATATCTAAATGTTCTATCTCCTCTAAAGTAGGGTTAATAATAAACTTATCTTCCTTACCTCCTACCCGAGTTACCCCTAATGGACCTGCCCAAGGTACAGAGGAGATGGACAAAGCTGCCGAAGTGCCGATAAAACCTAAAACCCTGGGGTCATTAATACCGTCAAAAGATAGGACGGTCACAATCACCTGGACTTCATTGGTAAATTCTTTAGGGAATAGCGGGCGGATGGCGCGGTCAATGGCCCGACCTGCTAAAATTGCTTCCTCAGGCGGGCGGGTTTCTCTTTTAATAAACCTTTGTCCGGTAATCCTGCCTCCGGCATAATATTTCTCGACGTACTCTACAGAAAGAGGGAAATAGCCCAGGTCGGTCTTAAGAGGCTGGGTGGCCACTGTGCAAAGGACCACCGTCTCACCCCAGGTAGCAACCACGGAAGCATCAGCCTGCATCGCAAGCCTGCCAGTTTCTAATTTTAACTTTCGACCATCGAGATCAATCTCGCGGGTAACAATTTTTGACATATTCTGTTTGGGGTTTAGGTGATTGGAAACTGTGGAAGAGGTAATTAGCTCACTGCTGACCGCTACCTGCTTACTGCTGTAAGCGGTTTGCTGAATGCTGTTTGCTACTTAACCCTTTGCAATCCCCAATACACTTCCTAAACCAACCGTATTATACCTTTTTTGTATCACTTACTCAAGCCCAGCTTTTCAATCAGGACTTTGTAGCGGTCATTGTCTTTTTTTAAGAGGTATTGCAATAGCCTTCGGCGACGGTTGACCATAGATAAAAGCCCCCGACGGGAGTGGATATCGTGGGTATGTTCTTTTAAGTGGTTGGTTAAATTTTTAATCTGTTCTGTTAAAAGGGCTGCCTGGACTTCCGGGGAACCGGTATCACCTTCGTGGGTGGCAAACTCTTCAATAATTTGTTGTTTTGATTTTACAGATAATGGCATAAGCTGACACTCTATTCCTCAGAACCAGCGATTTCTGGATTCCAAAGCATGAGTCCTTCCAACTTGGCAAATTTTACCAAAAAGCCGGGCAATTAGCAAGAGTTACTCATCGTAATCACTCGGGCCAAAAGAATCATATTCTAAAGTTATGGGATCGTATTCTTTTTCATAAGCAATTACTTGCTTAGCCATGCGATCTACGCCTATCATGGTAAAATTACCGTATTTTAATTCTTCTTCTAAGGCCTCTATATCCTCACAAAAGTCAAAAAAAGACCAGGGAACATTTAATAGAATCTTTCTCTCTTCTTTCGAGAAGATTCTTACTCTGTCCTCTATAGGTTCCCATCCCCAACGGTACTCATTATAGGGTGGTTCAAATTCCAGGATATATTTATATCCTTCCAAAATTTCTATCCGGTAAGGCACTTCTTCTAAATACATGGCAGAATGCTGGACTTTTTTTACCAGGGTAACAATTTCCCTGGGAGCTAAAATTTCCGATACAGGATTCAGTTCGAGTGTTGACATGACTTGTTAGCCGATGTTGCCTTTGCCTTTGAAGATCTTGGGGGTTAGCCAGTCGTCTTCCGGAGAAACTACTTCTTCCCCGGAAACTGATTCTTCAGGTGAGGGTTGCTGTTCAGGTTCCATCTCTACCGGAGTACTCCCTACCACCTGGGGCACGGTAAAATTGTCATTTTGGGACGGGATATTAAAAACTTTACTTAAATCAAATCCTGCAGTAGGTTTTTGTTGTTGGGGCACGTTTACCGGCTTGTTCCCCTGGCCTTGAAATTGTCCTTGCTGGCCTCCACCCTGACCACCCCGAAAAGGTTTTTGCCCACCGGCCCTAAGGGCTTGGGCCACCGCCTCATAAGTATCAGCGCCGGTATTCCTTTTTTGTAAATCGGAGGTTGCGGCAAAGATACCTGACAATATATTCGTTGCAATATCACCGTTAACCGGAAGGCCTAAGGCAGGTATGACTTGGGAAATCATTTCCGAAATTGAAGGGGCAGTGCCATCAACCACATTAGTTTTTCCGAATTGACTATTACCCTGCCCGTTATCAATATTGACCAGGTAGGTAACTGAAAAAAGCTGCTGGTTGGTGTTGTATAAAGAGCCCAGCTCGGAAAAGTTTGCTGCCCCCAAAACAAAAATCAGTTTAAACCCCTGGCCTTCATGATGGGAGACCATACCTGTAGGCTCAAACTTTTGTCCCGGTATAACCTTAAAGACCAGGTTTAAGTTGGACCCTTGGGTATAATAATCAAGCTTTTCCAAAGAAGGTACAATACCTTTACCGTCAGCGCCGGTTGTGGCCACCCCTTCTAAAGTCACAACAAAATCACCACCTTGGGTTTCAGGGATTTTACTTTGGATCTCCCCCACCCCAAAAAGATTGGTATGTCCTACCCTGATTATCCCTTCGGTGACAATAGCTGCTTCTTTCCCCGACTGTTCCAAAGATAAAAAGAGGGCCAACCCTGCTGCCAGCTCATCCACCGTAGAAGACGCCGGTAGGGCAATAAGGACATTTTGGGAGGTGGGCAGCAGTTTTATTACTTCGTTCAACTGCGCGTCGTACTTCATAAAATGATTTGTGGGCAGATTCTAGCACAAATGGCTCATAACTGTAAACATCTAGAAAGTCCTGAAAGATTCCACTATATCGCCTATTTGAAAATCTATACCCGGATCAAACATCATCCCGCATTCCTGGCCCTTTTCCACCTTCGGAACTTCCTCTTTAACCTTTTTCAAAGACTTAATTTTAGCCTCGCCAATAATTTCTTCACCCCGGACAATTCTGACCTTCGGTCCTTTGGAGAAAGTCCCTTCTAAAATTTTGCATCCTGCTACCTTTTCACTTTTACCATAGGGAAACTCAGCCAAAATCTGGGCCTTACCAAAAACCTCTTCCACCTTGCCCGGCTTTAACATCGCCTCCACAACCTCTTCAAGCTCCTCAGTCAGCTCGTAAATAATATTATAAGTCCGGATCAAAATACGCTCTGTCTCGGCAAATTTTTGTGCAGTGTGGATAACCGAAACATTAAAACCCAAGATAATCCCTTTGGCCGATGCCGCAAGCTCCACATCAGAATCATTAATATCCCCCGTCCCAGAAGCAATAATCTTAATATGCTCCGGATCAAGTTTCTGCAGGATATCTTCAACAGCCTCCAAAGAACCCTGTTTATCTGCGCGTATCACAACGTTAAGTGTCTGTGTCTCCCCTGCCCGCAATTTATCAATAAGGCTTACCGTTTTCCGACCCTCGGTTTCAGCTTTTTTCTCCTCCCCAAG
>LCEJ01000062.1 GCA_000997105.1 Candidatus Daviesbacteria bacterium GW2011_GWA2_42_7 | reverse complement strand
AACTGCGGAAAAACAACTTCGAACATATCGATACCAACCAAAAACAAACGAAACATTCAAAGATATTGCCAATAAATTTGGCGTTGATGAAGATCAATTATTTTATGCAAACTCCGCTAAAACCCCAAATAGAAATATTGCGCAAGGGCTAATCTTGACAATACCGGGAAAGGACACAGAGTTAAGACCTGAAGAAAGATTTGTCAGGCCAACATCTTCTAATCTCTCAACGATCCGGTATGATGAAAAAACCAACACGCTTCTGGTTAGGGGGAGAGGAAGGAAAGTTACATTAAAAGATATCAGAGACAATGGCGGAGGAGAGTATTTAGAAGAAGTTGCGCCAAAAGTCTGGTACGCAAAAGCCACAATTTTTCTTTATTATGGTGTGACGCTTGAGCTTGACAAGCGTGAAGTAGAATGGTTCAAATTAGAAAGCAACAAAAATAGATTTGTCATGCTTAGATCACTCTCCGGCGATATTATTATCAACGGCGTAAAAATAACTTCATGGGATGAAGACTCAAACGATTATGACAAGGAACTCAAAGACGGGCGAAGCTTCATTATGGCAAAAGATAATTCAAGAATGGATATTTATAATTCAGAGCTTGCGTATTTGGGTTATGCCACAAGTCCGGATCTTGCCGTCTCACCATACGGTGTTTCATGGAAATTAGCTAAGGACAAACTCAAAAAAGTTCTTTTAACCGGTGAGGTAATTAACAATAAATTTCACCATAACTATTTTGGTGCTTTTACTTTTGGCGCGACGGGAATGACTTGGCGGGGGAATGAATTTTATGAGAACATCGTCTATGGGCTGGATCCTCATGATGACTCGAATGGGTTTCTGGTTGAAAACAATACTCTCTATGGCAACGGCAGCCATGGAATTATTTTCTCAAAGCGCTGTATGTACAATACCATCCGTAACAATTATTCGTACAACAATAAGCTTCATGGTATCATGCTCCATGAAAAATCAGACTTTAATATCATTGAAAACAATATCCTAGAGGGTAACACAAGCGGCGTTGCGCTTTTTGCCTCAAGCAACAATATTATTCGCAACAATACAATAAAAAACAACAGATATGGAGTAAGAGCAAATGTAAGCTCTAATAATAATGCAATACAGAACAATTATATTTCAGGGAGCAAACTATATGGAGTTTATTTCTATGATAAGGCAAATAGCAATCTTATTCGCGAAAACACCCTTGAGCGTAATGATGTAGCAATATATGTCAGATCAGACGCAAATATGGAATCTATACAAAAATAGCCGGCGCGTTTCACAATGTGTTGGGTAATAACGAATTCTATAGAAATCGCAAGGATGTAATGGGAGTAGAGCTTTAAAACCTGCTTGATTTTTTATGTTTAACCCTATACAATACGCTAAACTCACTTCTTGCTGCCCCAAGATGTGCTGCCCATAAGAAATGAATAACCCTACTATTTGTATTATTGGTCCTGGAGTTGTTGGACAAGCAACAGGGAAAGTCTTTGCCGCAAAAGGCTATGAAGTTGCCTTTCTTGGAGGTAATTTATCTAAAATAGAAAAACTTAGAGAAGAAGGATACACTGCATATGAACGCGATGAATTGATGGATGGCGGATACGACTTTGATATCTCGATACTTTGCGTTCCTACTCCGACAAGAGACGGCAAAATAGATCTTACGCCAATGGAGGCGGCCGCCATTGATCTTGGAAAACGAATAGCCAAAACGAAAAAATACCATCTTGTTGTAGTAAAAAGCACTGTTGTTCCTGGGACAACAGAGAATCTTGTTATAAAAACAATCGAGAAATACTCCGGTAAAAAGGTAGGGCGTGACTTTGGTGCCTGCATGAACCCTGAGTATCTGCGGGAAAAGACAGCCTATGATGATACATTTGCCCCCTGGATAATTTTAATTGGCGAGTATGATAAAAAATCCGGAGACTTATTAAACTCAGTATATGAAGGGAAATTTAATTGCTCAATCTTTAGATGTGAAATTCGCGAAGCAGAAATGCAAAAATATGTCCATAATCTCTTTAATGCGGCAAAAATTACCTTCTACAATGAAATGCGAAAAATTGCGGGCCAGATAGATGTTGACGCTGACAAAATCTTTAAGTATGCTGCAATTTCCTGTGAGGGGATGTGGAATCCTAAATATGGCATTGCCAACTTAGGACCATTTGATGGCAGTTGTTTGCCAAAAGACACAGAAGCATTCCTAGATTGGGCACAAAGTAATGGTTTTGATGCTAGTTTATTAAGATCTGTTGTGAATGTTAACGATACCTTGGCTCGTAAGTCTGGAGTGAAAAATAATCATGAAACAGAATACACTCTTTAAGATAAAATGTCCATAGCACATCTAGCATGCAAAGAGACATTTTGTATTTCATTTGGCAGTATGCCGATCTTCACGCATTTATTATCCCACTTGGTATCATTGGACTTTGGCGATGGAGCGTGTGGCTACTAAAGGAACTAATAGCACTAAGGTACAGACCCACAGAGAGCCAATACAAAGGAGCAGTTACTATCATCACTCCTGTCTATAATGAAGACCCCGGCGTTTTTAAACAAGCTCTTTACTCCTGGAAGAAAAACAAGCCGTCAGAAATCATTGCGGTCATTGACTATACTGATCTGGCCTGCATAAAAGTTTTTAAAATGTTTGCAAGGGCGAATAAGAGAGCTATACTCATTATTACAAAAGCTCAGGGAAAGCGTCCGGCGTTGGCTAAAGGCATTAAAAAAGCGAAAAGTGAAATTCTCGCGCTTGTTGATTCCGACACCATTTGGGCAAGCGATGTTATTAAAAATGGATTGCCTCCGTTTGTCGATAACAAGGTTGCCGGCGTTGGAACATACCAGAGTGTGTTTAATCCTAAAACGCTCGCGCAAAGAATTTTTGACACACAACTTGATCTGCGCTACTGCGATGATATGGCATTCTTGGGAGCCTCGGGGGATGCGCTGATTTGTTTATCAGGAAGAACAGCATTCTACAGAAGGAAAGTTATTCTTCCCATGCTTCCCGATTTGGTAAACGAAACATTTATGGGGCAACTGGTAATCAGTGGCGATGATAAAAGACTTACTTACTTGGTTTTGGCCCATGGTTGGAAAGTAAGATACCAAAGCAATTCACATGTGTATACGCCTGGAATGCGCGACCTCTCCTCTTACTTTAAACAAAGACTTCGTTGGACAAGAAACAGTCTTAGGGCGGATCTGCGAGCGCTAAAAGAGGGCTGGGTATTTAAACATAAAGCGCTCGTTTTTTTCCAGCTTGATAAAATTGCACAAGCAATTGTTGTTATTCTTAGCCCTATCTATTTTTTCGTAGCGCTTCTTACCGGCGTATGGCAACTCGCGCTTCTTATTCTACTATGGTGGTCTGTAAGTCGTTTGATCAAAATGTCCCCTCACCTTAGAAGGCGGCCGGGGGATATCGTAATTCTTCCGATATTTATAGTCTATTCTTTTTTGACAGCAGTAATTAAAGTTTACGCAATTTTTACACTCAATAATCAGGGTTGGATAACGCGCTGGGATAAAGAGAGACTCCAAAGCTTTACATTTTTTAAACTCGCTCCAGCATACGCCGGGACACTTGGTATAATTCTTCTTTTGAGCGTAGGTGTATTTTTGTTTAAACAATACACTTTTTTCATCCCACAGGAAGAACACAGGAAGCTCGTTGCGGCAATGCTCCCAACGACCTCTACTATCGCGCTTGCCAACCAAACAAGCGTACTGGGTGCAAAGATCGTAAAACAAAAAGAGTTACTAGTGAAAAAATATGTTATGCGTGATGGAGATACGCTTGCTTCCGTTGCACAGAAATATGACGTAACAATTGACAATCTTTTGCATGCAAACGCCAGTAGAATTACTAATTGGAATACCCTGGAACCTGGATTTATCTTAAGTATTCCCGGAAAAGACATGGTACTCTCCCCCCAGCGATTCAATTACCAAAGGATTTATAAAGATAACTTAGGAATAACATACGACTCAACCTCAAATACAATAACTGTTAGTGGGAGAGGTATAATCTTAACTCTTGCTGACATAAAAAACAGTGTTGGCAAAGAGCGTCTGGAAGAAGTTAAGCCCGGAGTTTGGTATCTAAAATCAAATCTTTCCCTTCGCTCAGGAGTCACGCTGAACCTTGATAAAAATGAAGCGACGTGGATCAAGATGGCAAGCAGCAAAAAAGGCTTTGTTTTCCTCCAGGCATTCAATGCTGCCATTTATATAAATGGAGTAAAAATTACCTCTTGGGATGAGAAGCAAAATGATTTTGATCGCGAGATTAAGGATGGAAGAAGTTATATCATGGTAAAAGATAATTCGCGTATGGATTTATACAGCGCTGACATTGGATATCTTGGCTACGCTCGTACCCCTGACTTAAATGCTTCTCCGTACGGTATTGCCTGGAAAATGAGCAAGGGAAAGCTTTTGAATACCTTGTTAACTGGAGAAGTTATTAATAGCCGTTTTCACAATAACTATTTTGGCGCCTATACTTTTGGAGCAACAGGCATGGTGTGGCGTGGAAACAAGCTTTATGATAATGTCCGTTATGGTCTAGATCCCCACGATGACTCAAACGGGTTTTTAGTCGAGAACAATGTAGCCTACAATAACGGCGCTCACGGAATTATTTTCTCCAAACGCTGCATGTATAACACCATCCGTAACAATTATTCCTACAACAATAAGCTTCATGGTATCATGCTCCATGAGAAATCAGACAACAACATCATTGAAAATAATATCTTTGAGGGCAACATGAATGGCATAGCTCTTTGGCGCGCAAGCAATAATATTGTGAGAAATAATATTATAAGAAATAACAAGCACGGCATCCGCGTAACGGTTGAGTCACGCGAAAATATCATTGAGTACAATAGAATAACCGGGAGCCGGCTGTATGGAATATATCTATATGAAGACGCTGATAAAAATATCATTCAGGAAAACATAGCCTTGGGCAATGATAGCGCAATCTATATTAAGACGAAAGAAAACATTATAAGCCGTAATACTCTGGAAAACAATCGTATTGGTGTTTATTTCCTTGAAAAAGCAGGAAACAATATCGTGTCCGAGAATAAAATTCTCTACAATACCTCTTATGGAATTTACACAAAGACCAACTCTGGTCTTTCTAATCCAACAGCAAGCAATGTGCTTTATAGAAATAGAAAAGATATTGTAGCCCGCAAATCAAAAACTCTCATCGACCACCAAAATTGACGGGTGTTTGACCGCGTACAGACGCGGTTTGACAGTGCTTACTATCTTATTCTATACTCTACACCATGGCAGATACGCGAGGTCACAACATTTCTTTCATATTTTTAATAGAGACCAGCATGAAACACTATTTAAAAATATTTCGCAAGCACGAGACCCCCTTGGGATTTGCGGCAAAGGCATCCATTTTGCTATTTTTTGTACTGGGATCCTACCTTGTTTTTTA
>LCEJ01000061.1 GCA_000997105.1 Candidatus Daviesbacteria bacterium GW2011_GWA2_42_7 | reverse complement strand
GGTAAAGCCGGAAAAAAGCTTTTGTGGCAACGTTTCATAATTCAGGTTAGCCACCGTGGCCGTGCCAATTTCTACCCCCAAAGCCCCCTGTCCTGCCGGAGGATTAGCCCGAGGTGTAACTTTTACCACCCGCTCCTGACTTTCCGAACTTTTCAAAGTCAGGCTTACCTCTTTACCGACATAATCTTTGGTTAAACTTACCAACTGTTCACCGCTGACAACCTTTGTCTCATTAAACTTGAGAACCTGATCCCCGGATTTGATTCCTCCTTTATCCGCCGGAGCATCGGGAGTCACACCGCCGATAAAAACCAGCGCTTCGTTGATTTGATCAACCGCTGCAAATTTATAGGGAGAAAGCAAGGGAATTTGTTCTTTAAACCCCTGGGCGAAAAGAACTATATAAAAAATAACCGCTGCTAAAACTAAATTCATTACCACCCCGGCCACAACCACGATAATCCTTTGCCAAACCGGCTTGACGGCAAATGAGGATTTGTTTTTTAAGACCTTTTTATCTGTTTCATCCTCACCCATCAGCCTAACGAATCCTCCCAAGGGAAGAAGGTTCAAAGAAACTAAAGTCTCACCCCATTTTTTACCCCAAACCCGGGGAGGTAAACCAAAACCAAATTCCAAAACACCGATACCAAATTTTTTAGCCGCAATAAAGTGCCCAAATTCATGGGAAACAACCAAAACAAGTAGAGTAATAATAAAAACTATGATAGTAAAAAACATGCTTTAAACTTGGCTTAGCTCTTCCTCCTTCGCTTTACCTAACTCCTCAATCTCGACTCCTGCTTTGTTGACCAAATCCTGAAGTAACTTGCTCCTTCTGTCAAACTCATCCTCACCAAATTCCCCCTTCCCTTTCTCCTTTTCCCAAGCCTCCCTCATCTCCTGCCTGATTTGTCTAATTTCTACTTTAGCCTCTTCCTGTTTTTGATGGGCAAGTTTTATAAACTCTTCCCTTCTTTCAGCAGTCAAAGGCGGAATTGGCAGCCTGATAACCTGGCCCTCAAAAGAAGGGTTTAGCCCTAAATTTGACTCCTGGATCGCTTTGACAACATCCTTTACAATACCGGCATCCCAAACCTGGACGGTTAAAAGGCTGTGTTGGGGGGCGGTAATAGTCCCCACCTCCATAAGCTTCATCCTGGAACCATACGCATTCACAGGCAACTCTTCAATTAAAGAAGGGTTTGCCCGGCCGGCACGGATAGCCGAAAACTCCCTTTTAAGGTGGTCTATTGCATCCTCGACTTTTTGGTTAGCTTCAGTTAAAACAGGATCCATATTCTGAAAATTTCTAAGTGCTAATTTCTAATATCTAATCAAGTACCAATGACTAAATTTCTAAATTTGGACATTGGGATTTATTTAGTAATTAGAGTACTTAGAAATTAGGTTAATTATTTTCTCCCTAACTCTATTCTACTAAATTTTCCTACCTGGATATTCTCCCCTACTTTACCGACCACGGCAGCTATTAATTCTTTAATTGTCTGGGAATTGTCCCGAATATATTCCTGGGATAAAAGTTCATCCACAGTTTCCGGGTCCATAGAGGCAACCTGTAATGCCAGCTCATGGGCTAAATTCTTAAAATCCTCTGTCTTGGCTACAAAGTCAGTCTCGCAAAGAAGCTCGACTATTACCCCAACTTTTCCTCCATGGGAGTAAACCTCAACCAAACCGGCCTTAACTTCCCGTTCGGACTTTTTAGCCGCCTTATCCAAGCCCTTTTTTTTAAGTAACTCCCCAGCCTTCTCTAAATTCCCATTGGCCTCTTCTAAAACCTGTTTACAGTCGGCAATTCCTGCCCCCGTCTCTTCTCTCAATCTTTTAATGTCTTCTGTATTAACCATATTTGTTCATAGTTCATAGTTCATAGTTCATAGAAAATCAATCAATGAACAACGAACCGTGAACTAACTACTATCTAAACCACTCTCTCTGATTCTGCAACTGTTTTCTTTTCCACCTCTTCCTCGGCCGCAGCAACATCTTCAGCCACCACACTATCAGCAGCTGCGTCTTCCGCCAGCTTCTGTTCTTTCTTCTCTGCCTCTTTTTGGTCTTTGATCTTTGATTTTTGAAATCCCTTTAGCCCTTCCTCATAAGCTTTAGCTACAGCGTCCACTATAATTTTAATTGATTTTGTAGCATCGTCATTGCCAGGGATAGGATAATCGATTAAAGCAGGGTTACAATTAGTGTCGGCGATGGCCACAATCGGGATACCCATCCTTGTAGCCTCAGCAATCGCTGTTTTTTCTGCGACACAATCAACTATAAATAAAGCATCCGGTATTTTTTCAAGCTTGGCAATACCACCAAGCTCATGGTTGAATTTTTCAAGCTTACGGGAAATTAGAAGCTGTTCCTTTTTGGTGTAATGGGAGAGTTCCCCTTTTTCTTTTTTTTCAGAAAGGTCAATCAGCTTCTTTGCGTTTTTCCTCACCTCGTCAAAGTTTGTGAGCATCCCCCCAATCCAGCGGTAATCCATATAAGGGGCACCTAATTTCTCGGCTGCCTCTTTAACAATAGGTTGAGCTTGTTTTTTGGTCCCTATAAAAAGGATGATTTTCCCTTGCTCCCCTAACTTAAAAACATACTCGGCTGCTTCTTGAAGTTTCTTTTCGGAAAGCTCTAAGTTGACAATATGTACCCCTTCACGCACACCATAGATACTTTAACTTCTCAATTACCAGTGCAGTCAGGAAAACCTAAAGGTAATTGATGTTTGATGTTCCAAATTGTACCAGTTGTCTCTTAGTAAGTCAACGATAAACGGGCACGGGCTTGGGCTCCTAACCTTTTTTCTTTAATCTTAATACTTACAGGTTCTGCCATCTCATCAATCGGCACCACATTGTCGGCATTTTCCCTTCTTATCCATTCTTTATCCAAAGCATGCAGCCACTTTTGGTGCCCTGTACAACACGGTATAGTCGTCATACCCCCTTCGCATCTATACACCGGGGCATGATGCCGGGTAATTGCGCCGGAACAAAGCACTCCGTCTTTGTGCCACTCCAAACTTTCACGGTTAAAAACACATCTTTCTCTCTTGCTCACGAAACATCCCCAAAAATAAAGCTCCCCCAATGGGAGCACATCATTTGTAACAAACCATATATAAGCCGTCAAGACAGTAAAATGGTCATCTTATAAGTTCAAGGAATGTATATCCTAAACCATTAGATTGTCCATGCTCTTCACTTATTTTTTTACTAAATTTTGAGTAGTCCGGAAAAAAAGTATCACCGGTAAATTCCCCTTTTACTACTGTCAGGTATAACCGGTCAGCCATGCTAATTGCCTGCTCATAAATTTGGCCACCACCAATAATAAAAACCCTTTCTTCTTCCCGTTTAGCTAATGAAATCGCTTCCTCCAAAGACTTGCTCCGTAAGCATCCTTGGGCTATAAATGAATCATTGCTTGTCACAACTATATTCACTCTTTCCGGCAACGGCCTGCCCAGCGACTCAAAAGTCCTTCTGCCCATAATAATCGAATGTCCCACAGTGAGTTCACGAAACCTTTTCAGATCGGATGGAATTCTCCAAGGCAGTTTATTATCTTTACCAATTATCCTATCTTCAGACAAAGCAGCAATGATACAAATTTCAGGATTTTTCAAAACTTTCCACCTACCACTACTACCTCAGCGCGAATAGGCGGGTGAGGGTCGTACCCTTCAACATGGATATCATCCATAGTAAACTTATCAATGTCTTTAATGTCCGGACTAAGCCAGAGCTTTGGCATTGGTCGGGGCTCACGGCTCAGCTGCTCCTTAACCTGGTCAAATTGGTTAAAGTAAATATGCACATTGCCGAAAGTGTGGACAAGCTCGCCGGGGCGTAGATCTGTAACTTGGGCCAGCATATGAGTGAGCAGTGCATACTGGGCAATATTAAAAGGCACTCCCAAAAAGACATCAGCACTGCGCTGGTAGAGCTGCAAAGATAGTTCACCCTCTTCCACATCTACCTGCCACATAGTATGGCAGGGAGGCAAATCCATCATCTTCTCCCCCGGCGCTGCCATTTCGTAAATAAATTCCGGGTTCCAGGCGGAAACTAAAGCATGTTTACGAGTGGGAGTTCTTTTGATTTTATCAATCAACCAAGCCAGTTGGTCAATCTCCCGTCCGTCGGCAGCCCGCCATCTCCTCCACTGCCTGCCATAAACAGGCCCTAACTCCCCCCAAACTTTTACAAATTCACTTTCTGCATCTTCCTCCTTAATCTTTTGGACAAAGTCCTCCTGGGAAAGCATCGGTACCTCACCTATTTCTACAGCCTGGCGATAACTACGGTAAGGCCATTCGTCCCAGATGTGGATATTTTCATCAACCAGTTTTTTGATATTAGAATCTCCGCTTATAAACCACAACATCTCCCTAAAAGCCGTCTTGTAAAAGACTTTCTTAGTGGTAAGGAGAGGAAATCCTTCTGGGAGGGCCCATCTGTTTTGCCTCCCAAAAACACCCCGCAGATCTATTCCGCCACCTAAACTAGGCTTATCTTTTCCATGGTCCATAATGTCCTGCAGTAGACCCAGGTATTGGTATTCAGGATGGACATCCTCTCTTTCTCCGTGCATATTAAACCTGCCGTTCCTCCTTTTCCGGGGTTACCCGGCCACCTTGGTGCTGACCCCGGTATTTAACTGTCTTGCCATCTATAGTATGGAAGACAATATTACAAATCCTTGCCCCCATCTGCAGTTTAACTTCAAACGGGCTTAAGTTTACCATTCCAAAGGTCAAACTACCCTGGTATCCTGGATCGGTCTTGGAATTTAAAAGCAATATACCGGCCCGAAATAAGCTGGAGCGGGGGTGGACTATAGGCATTAAATCATCCGGAGTGTTTAAAGATTCACACGTTTGGGCCAGATAATATTTCCCCGGTTCGATTACAACTTCCTCCTGCTCATCTGAACCATCATTAAATTCCGCTATTACCTCCGTCTTAACTCCCTTCCTTCTACCTAGGCCGGCCTTACCATCTACCTCAATAAACGCCCCGCCTTCAATAATTTTGTGGAGCGACCCTAAGCGGAGATCCAAGCCCACTCCTTCAGGGTTATTGAGATCCCTTTCTCCTAAATTTTCCACCAGCTTACTTTTTTTTACCCTTTTTTTAATCCCGTCTAAACCTAAAACTGCCATTACCTTTCTCCTTCTACTTTATGGAACACCACCTGGCAAATATCTATTCCCATCTCCAAAGCCACCCTAAAGTTATTCATATTTTGAAGACCAAAAGTTAACGGTCCCCGGTGACCCAAAGGCACAGCAGTTGGGAAAATCTGTAACCCTGCCCGGCTTAAGTTTGCCAAAGAATAAACAACAGGCATTAAATCGGGGACTGTGTTAATCCTCTCCGCTGTTTCAACAACATAATAGCCATTTGCTGTAAGCCACCGGCATACCTGTCTCTCACCATCATTAGAGTACCTTGCTACCTCATCCAAACAAGCCCTACGCGTTAAAAGCTCTCCCTCGCAAAATTTTGTTTCCGGTTGCTGCATCTCATAAAGAGCCCCTACCCGCAAAACGAAACCATACCCCTGAAACTTAGACATCTCCTCCGCACTTAACCTTTCTATTAACCCTTCCTTTCTCACCCGGTCTCTAATTTTTGATAAATTTTCTACTGGCATAACGCTCTTCCTCTACTTTGCTCTTCTAACATTTCTATAACCAATTGCACTCTGCGAAATATTTGAAGCTTCAGGTACTACAGAACCGTTAAAACTGCTGTTTTTCTTATCTTTATACCCAACATCAACCGGAGCCATCATCCTTTCAAAAGAAAAAGCACAAATTGGATCTGAATGATAAATAATTATATCCTTTCCATCTAAGTGGGCCCCTATCTCTAAGGTGGGATTTCCGTCCCACCCGGGATCAAAACGGGGAGCAGTGGAGTGTACAACAACACCGAGCCTGGCCAAACTACTTTTACCATACAAGTGCCCAATCATATCGTTAGGTAATACCAGCCTTTCTACAGTTGCTGCCAAAACAAACAATCTATGATTAAGAACAAAAGGCTGGTCCGGCTTTAACACCACATGTTTCATCATCTCTTCTATCTCTTCTTTTGAGGTATGTCTAGTGTCGATTACGTCCAAACCATCCGGCCTGTAATGCTTAATATTAGGCCCCAAGCGAAAATCTATCGTTACGGGGTCTACTCCGTCTTCTGGCCTTATCACATCACTATCTCTTTTAATTAACTGCTCCCAGTTCTTAGCAAGAGGGTCAATCTGAATATACCCATCGCCAATGTAATGCCTTAGTGCCCAATCAGGAATATGTCCCACAAGGTCATACGGCCGTTGCCTTAGACCCTTTAAGTAAGCAGGTGCATGAGTTCTTTTATTATCAGTCTCTACCATAATTGTTAATAAAATAACGTCTAATCAATTTAAGCAACCAAAGATTATTTTGCAAGGGGTCAAATTAGCCTAATTATCTCCCAAAATCAATTTTGGATGCGGCTTTAAGGAAGCCTAAAAAGAGAGGATGTGGCTCTAAGGGTCGGGATTTTAGTTCCGGGTGGAATTGGGTTCCCACAAAGAAAGGATGGTCAAGCAGTTCGATTACTTCTACCAGTTTCCCATCCGAACTGGCACCGGAAATACGCATGCCATTGGTTAAAAATTTATCTACAAACTCGTTATTGAATTCATAGCGGTGGCGGTGTCTTTCGGAAATTTTACTTTTCCCATAAAGCTTTTTTACCAAACTCCCCTTTTGCAACAGGCAATCCCAGGCCCCAAGCCTCATAGTTGCCCCATAATCCCGGGCCAAAAGTTTCTTTTTTTGGTCTGGCATAATATGAATGACTGCATTTTTAGTCTCAGGGTCCACTTCGGTTGTGTTGGCATCATCCATTTTTAAAATATGCCGCGCATACTCCACCACCGCAAGCTGCATACCGTAACACAAACCTAAATATGGCACTTTATTTTCCCGGCAATATTTTATGGCAGAAAGTTTCCCTTCAATGTCCCGTGAACCAAACCCTCCGGGGACAATAATCCCCTGGTAGTTTTCCAACTC
>LCEJ01000060.1 GCA_000997105.1 Candidatus Daviesbacteria bacterium GW2011_GWA2_42_7 | reverse complement strand
TACAGCGCAAAAACCGGAGCCCATCAGATCTATGGAGCCGCAGGGTTCCCTGTGAAAGGAGATGGCACCATTTGTACCTGTTGGTTCCCCATTCATAGACCCGAGCTTGTGTACTCTAAAGATCAATCCATAGGGTGGATCTGTGGAGGAACACCAGCAGAGGGTGATTGGGTACTGCCTTCATGTAGTGCATATTTTCCTAGCTCCAGTGTGTCTATTCCTCAAGATATTACGCTTGCAGGAACAAAGATATCTGTAGATGTAGATATCCCCCCTCCACCTTCCGAACCTGTCCCTCCACCATATATCCCACAGGGAGCTTCACTTACCGTAACAACTCGTGACTCACCTATGCAGATGGAGACACTCGTACAAGGAGGAGTACAGGGAACAGTATCGCATACGGCGAATGTATGGTTAGAATATGGCGCATCTGCAACAAGTGTCACGGAAACTGTGCATCGTTCGGTAAGTGCAGGATCATTCAGCGAGACCTTTGACTTGCCGGTGTCTGCTGGATGCGGGGCTACTATCACCTATCGCGGTGTAGCAGAACTGGTTGCTACCGACATCATCTCGTATGGCACATGGAAGAATGCGTCTACGTTGCCTTGTCCGGTAGCTCCATCTACCACACCATTTGCCATTACCGTTACTCCATCTTGTCCGGATGGAGTAACCGCAACAGAACGCATCACCTGGGAGGATCAGCAGGCGGCTAATGAAGCAGATATCTATCTTGAAAAGAGGAGGTTGGGTGGTTTACTTCGGAAAAGCATTGACCCCTTAGAGTTTATCGATGAACGCGCTAAGAAATTACTCCACTCTTTACCAGACTTGGATAAAAGTATTTACCAACAATTTATTGCGGCGGTATTCAATCATCTGGTAGAAACGGGAAGGGAAAGATTTTATACTCTTTATATTGCAGCTACGCAGGCACGGAGCAAGTGTGCGTGTTTATCTTTGGAAGAACGACATCAAGAGTCCTTGCGTTTAGCTGTCCGCAAACACCTGTTTCCTTATTAAAATTTGCTTCCTAGGCTCAAATCTGCTAGAATACAACTCACGGGGACGCACAGATTCGACGGACCGGCACTTTGAAAGTTGCAAGCCGCTAAGGGAACATTAAGCGCAAAATATTGTTTCAAAAATAAATGCTAAGGATAAAATCCAAGCATCCTTTGGGTTAGTAGCCCAAACTCTCTTCCCACAAGGAAGAGTTGCTTACGCTTAAAACGTAAGGGTGTTTTAAGCTAATCTCTATCTGACGGAATGCTTAAGATATTGTACAACAGTCAGGTTGCTGTCCTGATAGTTTTGATTGATCTGTCAGGATTTAAGACAACTCAACCAAGTGTTGGTTTTCCTGCTGGTAGGTTACAACCAATACTTAAAAATATACCGGCTAAGCTTGTAGACACTTTTGTAGTAACAGTTCGGACAGGGCTCACTGCCCTCGTCTCCACAAGAAAAAAACCCGCTTTGGCGGGTTTTTTGGTGGGTAGTTATGGGCTTGCAGTTGGTAGAAGCAAATATTTGTTTTACTATGAACTGTGAACCACGAACTATGAACTTTTTTGATTTTCTTTTCCCTAAGCTTTGTGTGGGGTGTGGGAAGTGGGGGAGTTATTTTTGTTCAAAATGTGTGGCAGATATTTCCCAGGGGGATTTGGTGTGCCCAAATTGTGAACGGGCAGCTATTGGTGGGGTTACCCATCCTTTGTGCCGAAGTAAATGGAAATTAGATGGCCTATGGAGTTTAGGGGTTTACCGGGATCCCTTAAGAAAAGCTATCCAGAAGTTAAAATACCGTTATGTTTCCGAATTGGCAGATGTTTTAGTGGATCTGATGATTTCATATTGGGCAAAATATACACCTCAATTTATTGAAGAGTTAAAAAAGGGAGGGGAGTGGGTAATTGTGCCGGTACCATTACACCAAAAAAGGAAGAATTATAGAGGTTTTAACCAGTCAGAACTTATAGGACAAATGTTATCCAGGAAGCTGGGATTAGAATATTCCGAGGTCTTAAAACGTATCCTTTCAACTAAACCCCAAGTAGGCTTGAAGAGTTGGGAAAGAAAGAAAAATATTCATGGTGCTTTTTCTCTGACGGTAGACGGTAGTCTGTCAGCTATGAGCATTTTACTTATCGACGATGTTTGGACTACAGGTTCAACCTTAAAAGAATGTGCTTATGTACTAAAAAGGGGTGGAGCCCAAAAAGTCTGGGCAATTACTTTAGCGCGCTAGCGCGGAGTGCTAGATAATAAATTTATAAACCCTCGTCCCATGGAAAGGGGAGTAATTCTCTTAGTCTCACCGATTTATTCTTGCTTATTAACACTTCTGTATCTAAATTATCTTTACTAATTTGGTATATAAACTCTCTGCATCTACCACAGGGAGGAAGAACTGTACCATCTTCCTCTGCTGCTACTATTTTAGCAATCTTGAATTCTTGATTTGTGATCATATTAGCAATAGCACTGTGTTCAGCACAAAATCCCATACTAGAAGGGGTGTCAATGCTTACTCCCAGATAAATATTTCCTTTATCTGTAACTAGAGCACATCCACAATCTGCAGTAGTAAATCCGTGTCTCATTTCTATTGGTTTGACAATAGAGCTAGCTTTTTTGATTAGTTCGTCGTTTGTTATTTGCATAGTTAGGATTATATCCTAAAACATTAAAATTTATATGTTTTAACTGGCGGTCTTTGACCGCCGAAGTCCGACTACTCCAATCCGACTACGCTAAAGCTTCGTCGGACGAAGGCGGTGGGGGTGAGATTCGAACTCACGGTCCCTTGCGAGACAGCGGTTTTCAAGACCGCCGCACTAGGCCACTATGCGACCCCACCTTAAATTAACCGTTTCTTCAAAAAAGCTCTACCTGAACCTGATTTCAGATATTTCTCAAAATCAAAAGCCCTATATTTATCCTTAAAAGCAAAATATGTTTCCAGCGCTACTGGTAATCTATCTTTTGTGGCTGGAACCCAACCTGATTGATGCCTTTTTAGCCTATCTTCTAAATTGTCTGTGCAACCAGTATAAGGTTTACCATCACTGCATTTTAAGATGTAAACATAATACATTGACTATCTCAGGTCTCCTTCGCGACAAAAGCGGACTGCGTCCGCCGAAGGTCGCTTCGGCGACCGAAGGCGGAGAGGGTGGGATTCGAACCCACGGTACCCTTACGGGCACGGATCGTTAGCACCGATCTACACTAGACCACTATGTGACCTCTCCGAATTGCTTTCTCAAGCAGGCTCATTGTACCAAAACTTACTTACCTTATCTACCTAAAGTGGTATACTCAAAATATGATTACACCTGACTTAAGTAGTCCTATTTGGGTTTTGCCTTTGGTTGTCTGGGATCTTGTTTGGAAAGGGGTAGGGCTTTGGAAAGCTTCCCGTAATAACCAAAGATATTGGTTTATTGCTTTACTATTGTTTAACACACTGGGGATTTTACCTATTATCTACATTAAGTTTTTCCAGAAAAAACATCCCGAGTCTGAAACCTGGGAACTTGGGATTTTATGGGATAAGCTCAAAAAAGTATTTGGTGTATAATCAAATCACTGCTCAGACTTGGTTACTTGTCCTGAGCCCCTCGATGAACTCGGGGTAAACGAGAAAGGAGTCGAAGGATGCCCAGGTTTTTTGTTAAAAACCCCCACCCAAAAGAGACTAGTTTGCCTTCTGATGAGAAAAAAGAAGATATTAAAGAAGACCTTACCCAGGACGACGATCACATTAAAACCTTCTTAACCTGGACAGCAGCTTCCCGTCCGTATAGGAAAAAGGACCGTTCTTATTTTACTACTGTAGCTATAATTGTAATATTATTAATCCTGATTTCTATTTTAGCCAGGGAATTTTTATTGGTGGGAGTGCTTTTAGCCTTTGCCTTTGTTATTTATGTCTTAGGTTTTGTCCCGCCGGAGGATGTAGAGTATAAAATCTCCGGCCAGGGAATCACTATTGGGGACCATTTCTATTTTTGGGATGATTTGGACAGTTTTTGGTTTTCTGAAAAAGACGGGCAGAAGCTTTTGTATGTCTTAACTAACCTTAGGTTCCCGGCCCAACTGATGATCCTTTTAGGGCCAACCTCCGAGGAGCAGGTTAAAAAAATTGTCGCACGCTTTTTACCATTCCAGGAAATCCCTCCCAGGACACTGATGGATAAATGGGCAGAAGGGTTACAAAAACATTTCCCCCTGGAAAATCCGCACAGGTAGTCATCAGTAGTCAGTCTTCAGCTGTCAGACGGAGATTTTAAGGCTCTCTTATGCTAAAATTCACCTGTTGCCCTCGTAGGCTAATGGATAGACCACAAGATTGCGGATCTTGATATGTGGGTTCGAATCCCCCCGTATGCGCCTGTAGCTCAGTGGATAGAGTACAAGTTTCCGGAACTTGGGGTCGGAGGTTCGAATCCTCTCAGGCGCGCTAATTTTTGGTGGGTTCGCTCGTAGTATCTGCAGATACTACGCTTACTTGTTAAGATCTCGCCGAGGGCACAAGTTACAGCTATTAATCATTATTATGAGTAAAGAATTTTTGTGTAGATATCTGTGTATAGTGGACAGTTGTGGTTGGAGATTGGTAACTGGTGGAACAAAGATGCCAAGTCAAGCAGAAATTAAGGGTGATGATTATGATCCAGATTTAGATTGGTGTATCCCTGCTCTGGAAGCAGAAAATTATTTTGTTGATCCAGACAAGAGGGTTGCAGCTATAATCAGACAAGGTAAGTGTGATGAGTATAAGAGCTCTGAAGGCCACCTCCCATTGCGTATTAGCTTTTTACCGAGAGCATGAGGGGTTTTCTTAAAACTAATGAAAAGAGATTCTTCGACAATGCCTCAGAATGATAAAGCATCGTTTGTTTCAAGGGGTGGTATCAAACTTCAGGCTGCAATTGAAAAGATGAAAATTAAGGGTCTGGTTGCTCTTGATGTTGGTTCTTCTACCGGAGGGTTTGTGGATTGCCTGCTGCAAAACGGAGTAGCCAAAGTGTATTCGGTTGATACTGCCTATGGAGAATTAGCCTGGAAACTCCGAAATGACCCCCGGGTAGTGGTGATGGAAAGGACAAACATCCTTCACCTGGAAAGTCTACCTGAACAGGTTGACCTTATCACCATTGATGCCGGATGGACAAAATTAGAGTTAGTTTTGCCGGTTGTTAAAAAATTTCTCAAACCCGGAGGAATGATTATTGCACTCCTTAAACCGCACTATGAAGCAGAGAAGAAATTACTCCAAAAAGGGGTCTTGTCTATGGAATTAGCTGAACAAGTAAGGGGTCAGGTAGTGGACAGGTTACAGGTTTCAGGTTACAGGGTGGAGGAAATTATAGATTCTCCAATTTTAGGCGGAGCAGGCAATAAAGAATATCTGCTTCAGATTCAGGCGAGTTAAGGTATAATATTTACGTTCGGAGAGGTCGCTTAGTGGCCTAGAGCGCCGCCTTGGAAAGGCGGTTTACCGCAAGGTATCGAGGGTTCGAATCCCTCCCTCTCCGCC
>LCEJ01000059.1 GCA_000997105.1 Candidatus Daviesbacteria bacterium GW2011_GWA2_42_7 | reverse complement strand
TAAGCTGTAAGCCGTAGTCGGCCAGCAAATTATGCTTAGTAAAATCCTTACCTATTCCTTCTATCTTCTCTTCTTCCTAACCCCTTTAATTTGGTTTCCCTGGAACTTTGAACTTTTTGAATATAACAAGATGGTGGCAGTCTACTTTTTAACCCTTATCATCACCGCCTCCTGGATTTTAAAAATGATAAATCGTAAATCATTGAATCTACATCGCACTCCTTTAGATATCCCCCTATTGGCCTTCCTTTTGGCCAATATCCTCTCCACTATTTTTTCTATTGACCCGCACACTTCCATCTGGGGATATTATTCCCGTTCAAATGGCGGCCTCTTATCACTTGTTTCTTATCTTGCTTTATATTATGCCTTAGTTTCTAATTTTGAGGCCAAACAAGCTGTCAATTTCCTCAAGGCTGCAGTCTTTGGAGGGGTAGCGGTAGCCCTTTGGGCCATCCCGGAACATTTTGGGGTTTCCCCTTCCTGTGTAATTTTAACTAACCAATTTGGTGCATCTTGCTGGGTACAGGATGTTCAAGCGCGTGTCTTTGCCACTTTAGGCCAACCTAACTGGCTGGCAGCCTACCTTGCCATGTTGATCTTCCCCGCCATTTATTTCGCTCTAACAGAAACCCACAAAAACCGCTTTATACCTTATACTCTATACTCTATACTTTTTTACGCTGCTTTCACCTTCACCTATTCCCGCGGCGCCACCCTGGGCCTTTGGGCAGGACTTGCCGTTTTCCTGGGTTTTCTGACTATATCAACTTTACGATTACACCCCGGGGGTGTAAGGTTAAACTTGATACAGTTATCCAACATCGGGAGTTGGATTAAACAACCATTAATATTGGCGCTTATTTCTTTTATTACTATTAACCTCTTATTTGGTTCTGCTTTAACTCAATTTAAACTCCTTTCAAAATTTGCCGGGCCGGAGAGACCAACCGTGGCCATTTCCAAACCGGTTGCCAAGTCCACCACCCAACTTGAGTCAGGGGGGACTGAGTCCGGCCAAATCAGGCTAATCGTATGGAAGGGAGCAGTTGATATTTTCCGGCACTACCCCATCTTTGGTTCAGGGGTAGAAACTTTTGCTTATTCTTACTATAACTTCCGGCCCACAGAACATAACCTGGTTTCCGAATGGGATTTTCTATACAACAAAGCGCACAACGAGTTCTTAAATTACCTGGCCACTACCGGCATAATCGGGTTTTTGACATACATGGCAGTTATACTCACATTTATTATTTGGTCAATAAGGTTCATCGTTCATCGTTCATCGTTCATCGAAAAACAAAAAACCGATATACGATATACGATATACGATATACTGCTGCCAGCCACACTCCTTGCATCTTACACCAGCTACCCTCCCTAAATTCTTAACTTGTTACTCTACACTCTTATCTCGCCAATCTTTTTACCCAAAATTAGCCGGTGCAGCCGTCATTATCATTTTTGGGCTTATGGGATTTACCCTTATCCGTAACTACATTGCAGACATTTATTTTGCTACCGGAAACCAGGCCAATGAATCAGGAAACCCGGGAAGGGCTTATAACTTTCTTTCCTCTGCCGTTTCTTTAAACCCCGGTGAGCCTTATTACCGGAGTGAATTGGGCTATGCTGCAGCGGCCTCAGCTTCAGTATTGATCGACCAGGAGAGCACCCTGTCGGCACAGCTTAAAGCAACCGCCATTGAGGAAACAAATAATATCCTTGAGAGTCACCCTAAAAATGTGTCTTTCTTCCGGACTGCCATCCGAACTTTTTACATGCTTTCCACTATAGACAAAGAATATACGGAAAAAACTTTACAAATTTTGGATAAAACTATTGCTTTATCACCAACCGACACCAAATTAACTTACAATAAAGCCATTATTTTAGGGCAAATGGGGAAGAACGAAGAGGCTATCGAGGCCCTGGAACAAACGGTGAAATTAAAACCCAATTACCGTGATGCCCATTATACCCTAGGGCTTTTCCTATTTGAGACCGGGCAAAAAGAGAAGGCTATTGAGGAAATGGACACGGTCTTGAAGTTAATACCAAATGACCCGGAAGCAACTGAAAAGTTAGAAAAATGGCAGTAGCTGATTTAAGATTTAAGAAGTAAGATTTAAGAGTTCATTCGTAAATCTTAAGAACTTGCTCATAAGTTCGCAAGACCTTGCGACGCAAGCGTCTTAAATCATATATCTTAAATCTTCTTCAGATGAAAAGAATAGGCCAAATTATCTCCGAAATAAAACATCCCGACCGGCCCAAAAATTTACATACGGAATTCCAGGTTTTTGGGGTTTACCTGGCAGAGTCTTTAGACGATACCGCCCATTATTCCCTTTATATAAAACTGGCAAAAGAATACAACCGGGGGCTCTTGGAAGAAGCCTTAACCTATACTAAAGGTTACTACAGCGCCAAATCCAAGGCCAAGATATTTATGTGGCGCCTCTCCCAACTCAAGAAAGAGGCGACACTCAAGACTTCCGAGTAAAACGAGGAATGGCTTATGTGGCGTCTTAAGCAATTGCGTAAGGAAGCGAAAGACGCCACTCAGGGTCCTTGAGCAAAGCGAAAGGTTCCTATGTGGCGCTTGAAGCAGTTAAAAACCGAGGCGGAACATAAGATCTCCGAGTAAACCTAGAAATTCAGGATCAAAATTGGTAAACTACGTTCATGCATACTTCGACTACGCTCAGCATAAAAGTTATCAAGGCGCCGGATTCAAAACTTAGAATCAAAACCAAGCCTGTTAAAAAGGTCACCCCTGAACTTATAAAAATTGCCAGGGAGATGATTAAAATGACCAAAACCTTCAAGGACCCGGAAGGGGTAGGTTTAGCTTCCACCCAAATCGGCCGCTCCGAACGTCTTTTTGTAGCCAAAATAGGCAAAAACGGAGAATTCGTAACTTGTTTTAATCCCAAAATTATAAAAACATCTCCCAAAGAAAAAGTCTTTTTTGAAGGATGCCTTTCAATTCCGGATGTCTATGGTGAAACAACAAGGCCGATTGCTGTAAGTGTCGAGTACCAGGATGAGACGGGGCAAAAAGTGGCCAAAAGGTTGCAGGGTGTATCGGCCTGGATCTTCCAACATGAGGTAGACCACCTTAATGGCACTTTATTTATGGACCATGTAGTATCCCAAAAGGGGAGGGTTTTTAAGGTAGCCGGAAGGGACCAGACAGGCTCGGAAATATTTGAAGAAGTGAGGCTGGTTTAGATGGAACCCCGGGTAATTTTTTTCGGGACACCGGATTTTGTTGTCCCGGTTGTATCTGCGCTTTATGAAAAAGATTGGCTGGCCGGTGTGGTATGAACTCACCGCTCTAAACTCTACACTCTTTGTGATTGCAGCCTACGGCCATCTTTTACCCCAGTTTATTTTAGATATCCCCGGATGTGGCAGCTTAAATATCCACCCCTCGCTTTTGCCTCGCTACCGCGGGCCTTCACCAATCCAAAATGCGATACTTGCCGGTGATAAAACCTCCGGGGTCTCAATTATTAAAATGGATGAAAAAATGGACCATGGGCCTGTCTTAATTACAAAGGAGATTAGCCTGTCAGAACAAGATACTTCCGAGACTTTGAGTAAAAAGATGTTTGATGTTGGAGCCGATCTTTTAATCAAAATTATCCCCGATTTCATAACCGGAAAGGTCAAATTAAAAGAGCAAAATCACAACCAAGCCTTTTATACCCACATTATAAAAAAAGAGGATGGGTACTTTGATATTAATCCGCCAGCTGGCGGACCCCCTTCCCCGGAAATATTGGACCAGATAATCCGGGCCTATTACCCCTGGCCAACAGCCTGGACAAAATGGAACAACAAAATTGTAAAATTTTTACCAGGTGCTCTAGTCCAAATGGAAGGCAAAAAGCCGATGCCTTTAGAGGACTTCTTAAGGGGTCATCCTAATTTCCCTATCAAAAATCTACTTTAGTCTTTCCATTAGTTGAGAATAAAATCTTAGATTATGGATAGTGGCGAGGCGGACAGACAGGGTGTCACCTATTTTGAATAGATGATGAATATACCCCCTGGAATAGTTTTTGCAGGTTAAACAATCACAAAGTTGAGAAATTGGATTTGAATCTGCTGCAAACTTACCACTTTTAATATAGATACTTCCATGAGACTTACCTTTCCAAATATATAATTTACCGTGTCTTGCTTCCCTGGTAGGAATAACACAATCAAAAATACCATAGCCCATTTTTGCACAAGCTATAATATTTTCTGGCCTGCCTATCCCCAAGGCATATTTTGGTTTATCATCTGGCAAAAGTTTAGCAACGTATTCCAAGATACCAGTCATAAATTTTCCTTTATTATCAACCGGAAAACCTCCATAACAGTAACCATCAAAACCAATTTCTATCAAAGCTTCTGCGCACTTTTTTCTTAACTTTTTATTATTCCCACCCTGGACTACAGCAAAAAGCAGTGGTCTTTTTGTTTTAACCAGTTTCTCAAATTCATCTTTAGATCTTTTAGCCCAAGCAATAGTCCGTTCCACTGATTTTTCCTGATCTTTCGAGGCTTGGTCGGGACGAGTGCAATCATCCAGCACAATGGCAATATCAGTATCCAACTTAAGCTGCAGCTCTATAGATTTTTCGGGAGTTAAAACCACCTTTTGGCCACTTATCCTGAGCGAACTTGTAGTGAGCGGAGTCGAACTAGTCGAAGGGTCCCATTTAAAAGTTATCCCATTATCATCAATCTTCCCCATCCCGGGATGGTCATGTACTAAAGACATTACCTGAAACCCCCCAGAATCAGTAATCACAGGATTTGGCCAATTCATAAAGTTATGAACTCCCCCAAACTTCTCCATTTTTTCACCTAAGGAATTAACTAAAAGATGGTAAGTGTTAATCACTAATCCTTCCACACCAGCATTTACTAAATCAGTAGAATCCACACCTTTAACTACAGCTTTAGTTCCATCAGGAAAAAACGTAGGCAAAGTAATCTTTCCATGCAGGGTTTTTAATGTCTTCATACCAGGAAATAATAACAGAAAGATTAAGCAGTCGGAGTAGCTACAACCTCGGCAACCTTGGGTTTTACAACAAAAGTTTTCTTTAAGGTTTTTAAGCATTTGCTGCAAAGTTTCATTCCATGGAAAATATGCAGGTTTGGCTTTTGCAGCCTTTTATGGATAGGCGCACGAAGTGCCCAGTTACCACCGGCACCGGATGACCCCTTTTTATGGCGGGAGTAAGCAACTGTATTTACTCCCTTTTGACACATTGAGCAAACTAACATAACGTGCTTGAAATTCTATCATGTTCGAGACTTCCCCGCAACCTTCGTGTTGACAAGGTTACAATAAGGTAATAAACTATGGTCAATTGTCAGATCAAGACTTAGACGATTTTTGAAGGTAAAAGTCTAAATTGCAGACCGTAACTTTTTAAAAATGAGTCTGGGATTGATAAGACACAGGTTGCACATTAATTAAGTTAGTTCTCCGCCTCTTGGCGGAAAGCTATATATTTTTCCATAAAGGAGGGATATCTATAGGAAGATAGGTGTAAGGGCACGATGCCCCACGGCCGGATTGACACAAGACTGATGAAAGAGGATGGGAGGATTCCAATGCGAACCACTCATACCACGGCCGCTCGCGCGGCTCCAAGTCGCCTGGTGAGCAACACGGTACACGAGGAAGACACTCTGCTGGCAGCCCACCGAACCGTCTCTGATCAAGGGCACGCCGCCCAGCACCGAATCGATGAAGAGTGCGGGACCGTCGTCGGCCTGACCGGCTCCAGCCATCTCTGACCCCACCTCCTGGGGGATCGGCTTTGTCGGTCTTTCCTAACCCCTCTCCGGATGGAGAAAAAGCACCTGATGGCGTAAGGCCAAGCTAAACGGCTTTAAAGCCGCCGGCTTCGGCCAAATTACCCTCGGGGGATGTTTTGTGTGTCTGGCTCGCCACCAGCACTGCCTTAAAAAGCAACAAGCATCCCCCAACCAAATTTTCCAAAATCAATATTAAAAAGTTTAGGTGAGCCTCTACGGACTTCGTTTCGCTTTGTCCATAGTTTCTCTTGTTGCTCGCCTTCGGCGAGACCCGCCTGCGGCGGGGCAAACTTCATCCACGGACTCTCGCCCGTGGTATTACGTTTGAAACAATAAATTAAAGGGGTGTTTACTGGAATTTTTCTGCCAGTTTTTGCCACTGGGAAAGGCGGATGGTTAACCTCTGATCAGAATCAATTATATCTTTTGCTTTCTGAAGATGTTCCTTAGCTTTTACCGGATTGACCTCGCGTAGCATTTCGGCAATTCTCATATGGCCGCCGGAGACCCAAACGTGCTGGTTATAACCCTCAATATCCGGATGGGACTCTAGATCAGCTAACGCTGCCTCTGCCCTCTCAAGAGCTGACTCATCCCCAGCCTTATTCGTAGAAAAGCTTTGCTTATACTCACAAGTTGCCAGGTGGACCTTAAAATCCGCCACAATCGCCGGACGCTCGGTAACTTTATGGACTGCCGGCGGATCGCTGACAATAAGTTCAACAGCTTTCTTATAAGAACTAACTGCTTCCTGAAGCTCATCCAGAGACTCCTGCGCTTTTGCTAAATTAAAATACGGGATCGCTAATGCAGATTTATCCCCTGACTCTTCCGCAATCTCAACAGATACCATTGCCGAGTGTTTAGCCCGTAGAAGGTATTTCCTGTCACCTGTTTTATCAAAAATATGGCGCAAAGAGAGAAATTGGTCTGCTAAGGCTTCAGCAAAACCTAGGGCATCTCCCTCTTTTTGATAAACAGCCATCGCATCCTCAGCCAATTTTACAGCCTCAACAGATTCCCCTCTTTCCCGAGCTTTAGCAGCCAACCCATGAATCCTTCTTCCTTCCGATTGCATATTGCTATTGTATCAAAAATAATAATCCTTGTAACTAAACTTCTATGTCAAAGGAATTTAAAATTTCTTGCCGGAGGCTTTTCGCCTCACTAACCCCATCCTCCGGACAATAATACAAAGGTGCCGGTTCCCCGGCTCTTTTTACTAATTCCAAAAATGATCTCATCTTATATGGTGAAGCTATTTTCCTTTCAAAAGATGCCAAAGGGATAAAAACTTCTCCCCCGTATCCTTGTCTGAAATGACTCAGCTCGTTATACCTTAAAACAACCGGCAAGTTGTCCTGGGGAAGATGCAAGGTTTGCACTACAGTCAAAGACCCTTCCAAAGTCCCAATCTCTGTCTGAAACCCCACCCTTCCTTTTGAACTTACCCGCAAGGTAATCATCCTTTCTTTTCGTGCCGGCGTAATAACACTGACCCCGGTATAGCCAACCTCCCCGGAAGGAAATTGTATATCACACAGCTGCTCTACCCAATAAGGGGAAAGGGGCAAACACTGCCGCGCCGGCCAACCCTTAGTTATTTTTTCTATTGCCAGCTTTAAACCGGTCAGTACTTCTGGTTCTTTGCCTGACATATCAAGGGATTATATACGATATATGCATTTTGCTCAAGATACCTTCAGTTAGGCGAGATTATATACTTTAAAGAACAGATTGCCTATAATTAGTGCATGCAGGCAGAGGTTTTGGCAGTAGGAATCATCATCCTTCTTTTTTCAGTAATCTTACATGAAGTGACGATTTTAGTCCCGGCTGTTTTAATTTTGCCTGCAGTTTTTTTAGGCACAAGCCCCGGTTTTATCATCGGCTGGGCCAAACCAGTACCGGTCAATCCTTTAAATTTTCGGGATTTCCGGCGGGGGGAGCTTTTGGTTTCCGCAGCTGGGGTGTTAATAAATTTCGGGCTGGCAATTGCCGCCGCCTTAATTTTCCATTTAGTCAAAGGCTCAGGCAATCTTCCTATCCAGTCCTTGCTGCTTTTTACCATAAATATTAACTTAATCCTAGGGGTCTTTAACTCTTTGCCTATCCCACCTTTGGATGGGTCAAAGATGGTGCTTTCGTTTTTGCCTCCCAAATTGGCTACCCAATACCAATCTTTGGAAAAATACGGGCTTTTGATCCTTTTGTTCCTGCTTTTTTTCCCCTTTGGCCCGGTCAGCCCTTTGGGGGTAATCCTGGGCTTTTTCCTCAACCTTTTCCGCACAATCCTGGGAGTTTAACACTCTAGGCCGATTGACCCTTCAACAAAGTTCAGGGTCATCCTGAGCGAAGTCGTACTTCGATTTCACTCAGTACGACCCTGAGTGTTAATCGAACGGGTCGAAGGATTGACAAAACAGCGCTGTTTTGCTACTATAAATATGCCCCAAAAGGGCAAAGTAGATGGGTTCTTCGCCATCTGGCGAACTCCCTGCTTGGCACGTTTGACAATTTGAGGATACATTTTTCCTCCATCGTTAATCTACAAAGGAGATCTGAGTCTGTGTTTGGTTAGTCCGAGTGTAGCAGGGTCTCCACCTAAGTTTCTGGGGAAAAGGCCTCAAATCACGTCCGAGCGGGGTGAAATTATTTTAATTTTCCCTATCCAGACCGTATATACGGCCTGGATTTTTTTTGGGCACTTTTTCCCTCTAAACTAGATTTTATTCCCATTTTCGCCTAAAATATGATGGTTAGTCTGCCTCCTTTAGATAGTTATTACCCTAACCTTGTGTCGGGGGAACTATCGCAAGGAAGCCGAAGGCCTCCTTAGCTTAGTGGTAAAGCTTATGTTTTGTAAACATATGACGGCAGTTCGATTCTGCCAGGAGGCTCTCAGTAAAAGGTAAAATATCTCTATATCATTTTTAGGTTTGCACCCCAAGGGTGTAAAGCTAATGTTGATATAGTTGCTTAGTACTTAGTCCTCTATATCCAGGAGATGGTGCTTAATAAACTCCAACTCCATACCATAGCTTGCTTGATCCAAAACAAATTTTTTGTAATCCAGTAATGTCTTAAATTGGTCCAAAATAATACCCATTGAACAAAAGCCTGTTGGTAATAATCCAAGATATTCCGGATACGATGACCATTGGTAACTGTCCAGGTCTTTTGTAAAACCAGAGACTAAAGGGTTTAGGTGAATGTATCTTGACAGGTGAAGTAACTGTTCATTGCTTTCTACTAAAACTGACTTAAATTCTCCTTGAAGTATCGGCCCAACCCTTCGATGCCTGGTGTTGTAATACCTTGTGTAACTATTACTTAAATTGCCCACAAATTCGGTAATACCACCATCTTTTACTTGTTTCAATAGTAGATGGAAATGATTAGGCATTAAGCAATAACAAATAACTTCCACTATCTTCTTATCCCAATCTAGTTTTGTTGTCATAGGCATAAAAAGTGACAGACGAGGCTTAGGCCCTTCAACTTGGTAATATTTTAGGGTCTTAATAAACCGCCTGTAGTCCGCGACACCATTAAAAATAGGCAATTTATTTACACCCCTATTAAAAACATGGTAGTACTCATCATTTACAAGAGGAGTAAATCTTGAGGGCATAGACTTATTAGAACAAGGTAAAGCAACTATGTCAATTCTCTGATTGCACCCCAAGGGTGTAAAGCTAATGTTGATATAGTTTCTGCATGGTAGATATAGATACCTTTTTTTGGTAAAATTTTCAGGTTAGCCGAAGTGGCTCAGTGGTAGAGCAGCTCCATGGTAAGGAGCAGGTCGCGGGTCCGATTCCCGCCTTCGGCTCCGAGGAGTCTTCGACAAGGAGACAAGGTGGGATCAGGGAGCGAAGCGAGCTATTCCCGCCTTCGGCTCACGATTCGAAATTT
>LCEJ01000058.1 GCA_000997105.1 Candidatus Daviesbacteria bacterium GW2011_GWA2_42_7 | reverse complement strand
CGAACTGTAAGAAAGCCGGCAGCCGGGACAGACCCAATACCGGGCTTTTTTCTTTAGCTGTCTGTTCATTAAACTTTTCCACATTATCTATCCAAACCGGCTCTTTACCCACCACAATATCATTAACTTTCTGTACAGAGGCTTTTTCCCAAGCTGTAATGTGAGCAAGAATATCCTTAAGGCTCCAGCTGCCAAATAAGGCTTCTGTTCTCTTCTCTACGGGAAAATGGTCTACAGCTTGGATAAAAACAGACCGTGCACTTTTATAGTTGTTTATCAGTTCATCCATTAGCACTCCAAGATGGGATTATTCTACTGCCAGGTGGTTTTGGGCAAGTTTCCGGAGCTCAATCCCGCTTCTGTCTTTGAAAAAGGCCAAGGACGGCCAGTGGTTCCTTAAAGAATCAGTTATAAACTCCCCCGAGACAACCTCCGGAAGGATGACATAATCTGCCCCTGCCTTATATAAACTCTCAGCCTCTAGGGCAGAAGCTGCCCGGGTTATTATCACAGCCCCCACCTTCCTTCTTTTTATCTCGGAAAGCAGGATTAGGTTATCATCCGTATTTTGGGCAGTGGAAATAACAAGTTTGCTTTTTTCCAGGTTTAAAAATTCCAATATCTCCGGATCCCCGATGTCCCCGTAAAGGGCGTGTATCTTATTCTCCACTAATTTTTTAATTATATCCGGGTTAAAATCAACTGCCAAAAAAGGGATCCTTTCCCTAATTAAAAACCTGGCAATCTCCCCTCCCATCCTGTGGGCCCCGATTAAAACTACATGATCCTCAACCATTAAACCTACCTCCTTGCTTTCGGTTTGGTGGGTTAACCCCCCATGTTCAAAAAACCCTAAGATGGGTAGGATTTTCCTATAAATCTGCCGTGAATATGTAATCATTATTGAGGAAATTATTATTGATATAACCCCGGTTAAGGCCATCGCCGTCAAAGCTTCATGGGAAACCATCCCCGCTTTTATCCCCACCATTAAAACAATCAGAGAGAACTCGGAAATCTGGGAAAGGTTTAGGGCGGTCTGGAAAATAGTATGCCTCCGAAACCCGAATATTCCCAATATTAAAAGAAAAATAAAAGGTTTAAAAACCAAAGCATAAAGGGTAAAAATAATTATTAATGGTAAAACCTGCCCAATCTGGGTAAAGACAACCTGAGACCCAAGATAGACAAAAAAGAGGGTGACAAAAAAATCACGGAGGGGTTTAACTTTCCCCTGGATCTCAAAATGAAAATCCGAATTGGCTAAAGCTACCCCTGCTAAAAATGCCCCGATAACCACCGAAAACCCAAGTAAAATTGATACAGCCACAAAGATAAAGCACCAGGCCAAGGCCGAAAGGAACAAAAGCTCAGCAGAACCTGCTACTGCCCCAAATAATCCCTTTAAAGCATACCTTGACAGGACCAAAGACAGGATAAGAAGAAAAACGCCTTTTAGAAAAAGTGTTGTTAAAGGTAAGATGTCCTGCAGGCCCAAACTTAAAGCGGAGCTTCCCACACTCATAAACATCAAAAAGAGGATGGCCACCAAATCCTCAAGTAATAAAATCCCGATACTTAATTTACCGTAGAGCGAGCTTGCATCCTTTTTTTCCAAAAGCAGTTTAACAACCACAATAGTTGATGAAAACGACAAACCAACCCCTAAAAGGAAACTCTCAGTAGGTGGAAAACCTAAAAAGGTGGTGATTAAAAACCCGGCAAAAATAGAAAGGATTATCTGGCCCAAGGAAGTGATAATAATCGGCTTACCAAGGTATTTAATCTCCTTTAAATCAAGCTCCATCCCCACAAAGAAAAGCACAAAAGCAATACCGATCTCGGGTAAAAAAGTCAGGGCCAAGGATGAGGTAGTATCAAAAATCTGCAGGAAGGATAAAAGTACTCCGGCTATAAGGTAGGCTACAACAAGAGGCAAACGGAAACGTTTCACGGCATAACCGACACCCGCGGCAAGCCCTAAAACTATCGCCAATTGTATAAATAAAGCGTTTGATTCAACCATATTGAGTGCTTACAGCTTACCGACTACTGCTAAGGCTTTTTCCAGATCTTCAGGCAATTTACTTTCAAAGCTCATCTTCTCCCCGGTTCTTGGATGGGTAAACTCTAATTTGGCAGCATGTAAAAACTGCCGCGGTACCCACCTGTGGTCAAGCCTGACAGTCTTCCTACCCCCGTATTTTGAGTCCCCCACAACCCCAAACCCCAGGTATTTTAAATGTACCCTAATTTGATGGGTCCGTCCAGTCAAAGGATGACACCGCAAAAGGGTAAATTGTTCATAGTTCATAGTTCGTAGTTTCCGGAACTGAATTTTAGTAAAGCCTTGAAATATTTTTTCCATGAACTCTGGACTCATAACTCTTAGCTCTAAAGGTTTATACTCCGTCACCGCCTCCCTGCCCGCAATGCTACGCATAGCGTTGCAGGCGGGCCTGGCATTTGTAGCCTCGTAAGGACCAACCTTACAAGGCCGGACAACCACAAACTTCTCCCTGTCCCCAGGGTTTCTGGCAATAGGGGCCTCGATCTTTCCGGCTTTCTCTATAAAACCATGTACCAAAGCTAAATATTCCTTCTTAACCTCCCGGGACTTAAATTGGGCCTGTAAGGCAGCCAGAGTCTCATCATCTTTTGCTACCAGGAGAAGTCCCGAGGTATCTTTATCTAACCGGTGTACAATTCCCGAACGCTCGGCAGAAATTTTATACTCTTTTGCCAAAATATCCTGCAAAGAAGGCTCAGATTGAGTTTCTGAGGAGGTAACAACCAACCCCGGAGGTTTATCCAAAACCAAAAGGCTACCGTCTTCAAAAATAACTTTAAGCATATACTTCTCAAATATACCATAGAAGTATTGACTTCGGGTTAAATATGGGTTAGATTAAAAATATGATCAAAAACCCAAAAATTATTGTCAAAGATATTTCTGTAAGTTTTATATCCCATACCAACAATGATTATATCTCTCTAACAGATATTGCCAGATATAAAAACAGAGAAACCGGATTGGTTATTTCCCACTGGATGAGTACACGTTTTACAGTAGAATTTCTAGGTATTTGGGAGCAAATACATAATCCCAACTTTAAAGTTACTGAATTCAGTAACTTTAAAAACCAAAGCGGTTCTAACGGATTTGTATTGTCAGTCCAGCAATGGGTAGGCAAAACTAACGCTATCGGTATTTTTGCAAAAAGAGGCAGATACGGCAGCGGGACTTATGCCCATAAAGACATTGCCTTTGAATTCGCTACTTGGATTAGTCCCGAATTTAAGTTGTATCTAATCAAAGAGTTTCAGAGATTGAAAGAAGAAGAAAATCGAAGGTTGCAACTTGGTTGGAGTGTAAAACGAACATTGGCTGCAGTAAATTACAAAATTCATACTGATGCCATTAAAGAAAACCTGATTCCACCTTATTTGTCTAAACTATCAGCCAGTATTATTTATGCTGATGAAGCGGATGTTTTAAATATGGCTCTTTTTGGCATGACTGCACGGCAGTGGCACAAGAAAAACCCTAAAAAAGAAGGTAATGTCCGCGACTATGCTGGTATTACTCAACTTGTTTGCCTGGCCAACCTAGAGTCATTAAATGCTGAATTTATCCGTAAAGGCATATTACTAAGCGACAGATTGAGAGAGCTGAATAATATTGCTATTACCCAAATGAAATCCCTTTTAAACAACCCATCCTTAAAAAGATTAAAATAAATTTTCAGAGGGGTTTACTTAAAATACTGTTAATCTCGGTTAAAACCTGGTCGGGGTTTAGGGCAGATTTTATTAAGTACCCGCTGGCTCCCAAGGTAAATGCCTGGTTTATAACACTATCATGGCCTAAATTAGTAAGCACCACAATCGGCCCAATAGGTTGTGCAGGGCCCTGGACTTTTAAATCCTGCAAGATATGCAGGCCGTCTTTTTTGGGAAGCATTATGTCTAAAAGTACCAAATTCCAACCCCCCAGACGGATTTTTTGGAGGGCTATCTCCCCGTCGGCTGCCGTGTCAACAGTAAACCCTTCCGCAGTTAAAAGTTCCTGGTAAAAGTCACGCAAAAACTGGTCATCTTCCACTATAAGTATTTTTTTACCCGAATTATCAGCCATAAGTTATATATAACATAACTAGTCCATAGTTGGTAGTTCGTAGTTCATCGACTGTGTTTTGCCATGAACCATAAACCATGAACTAATAACTAAATTGCTACCGGCTCCAGCACCTTTGCTTCCCCTACCGGCCTCTTGGTATATTTTTCAGATTGGGCTACAATCTCCGGGGTAGCAATGGGCAGGGAAAATGTAAATGTTGCCCCTTTCCCTACCCCCTCTGATGAAGCCTTAATAGTCCCATGCATTAACTCCACCAGGCTTTTGGAAATATAAAGTCCTAAACCGGTCCCCCCGGAAGTTGCCGCCGCCACATAGGAATTATCCAACCGGCCGAATTTTTGGAACAGCCTGGATTAAATTTAATAAAACCTGGGGGACCTTATCCGGGTCGGCAAAAATTTTTGGCAACTGGACTTTCCCAACCTCCAACTGGACCATCTTCTCGTTTGCCTTAGGGGTAACTTCAGCCATAACATCATCCACTAAAACCCCGATATCAAAAATCTGCGGCCGGATCTCAATCCTGCCTGCCTCAATCCTTGAAACATTTAACATATCATTGACTAAATTAATTAGTCTTTCAGTTGAGATCAAAACCCTGGAAAGATACTTCTTCATCTTCTCCGAAAGCTTAATATCCGGCTTGTTTAATGCCATCCAGGAATATGAACGGATGGCAGTCATAGGAGTCCGAAGCTCATGGCTTGCCACCGACACAAAATCATCTTTGAGTTTATCCAACTGTTCCAGTTTTATATTAGCTTGAGCTAACTTTCGGGTAGTCTCATGAAGGCTCTGGTAAAGAAGTGCATTATTTATAGCTACACCCACTACACCCAAGAGCTCCTGAACAATTTCAATCTCATCTCTTTTGATTTTGGTTGTATCTTTATTAAAACTGACTATCATAATCCCCAACTGTTTCCCTTGTGAAATGATCGGAAAAACATAAGTAGTCTTTATGCCTGTAAAGACTTGTAATTTATCACTAAAATCTTTAGAAACAGCAGGAACTAACATATCGTACAAACTGTTTGTAATCTGCAGCTTATTCTCTTTTAAGGCCTTAACCCCCAGATTTTGGGTTGCCGTAAGCGGTATCCTAAGCTCATGAAAATTTACAGGGAACATACTCACCCCTTTAAGCCCTGCTTCCGTACGGGAAACAGCCACTCTTTTCAAAGTTCCGCGCTCCGGCTCTACAATGGCAATCACTCCAAAACTAAAACCAAGCTCAAAAGCAATTGTATCCACAACACGTTGGGCAACCTCGGAAACACTGATAGAAACCGACATCATAATTTCATCTAATTTTCTTAAAGTTGCGAGCCTCTTGTTTTTAATCTGGAGACTGCGTTGACGGAGTGATAAACGAAAGAGG
>LCEJ01000057.1 GCA_000997105.1 Candidatus Daviesbacteria bacterium GW2011_GWA2_42_7 | reverse complement strand
CGGTAAGGTCCGGCACAATTTATTCGGATTATCCGGGGAATATAATTGATACAGCAAACGGCAAGGTGACAGTTTCCGGGTTGGCATCGGTTTCCTCGCCTTTTTCCGGTGCCGGGACTTTGGCTACTATTGATTTTACCGTTTTAGAGACTGCCCCGGCAGGTGTTACAAAGGTCAGGTTTGATTTTGACCCGGCAGATAAGGCCAAGACTACCGATTCGAACGTGGTCGAACGGGGTACAATTGCCGATATCCTAAGCTTTGTAAGTGACGGTAATTATACGGTGGGGTCAGGCAGCTGTACAGTAACTCCTACCCCGACACCTATCGGGACAGGAGGAAGCTCGTTCGGGAAAGGCGGCCCCATTACCACCCCCTCGGCAGCCCCCAAAAAAACAATTGACGACTTTACCGGGAATGGAACAAAGGGTGGTATTGAGACACCGACTGTGGTACTTGGGGCAACAGGATTATTTTTGACAATCCTAGGAATCTTAGGCGCGGCATTCTTATGAGTTTGTGGTTTTCCCATGAACCATAAGCGAAGCTTGCGACCTGACGGTCTTGAACCATGAACTTATCTTCCCTAATTACCGATTTCCTGGAATATTTGGAAATTGAACGTAATACTTCCCAAAAAACGATCGAAAATTATGACCATTACTTAAAGCGCTTCCTTAATTTTGCTGGGGATATTAACCCTTCGGCAATAGATTTGTCCCTGATTAGAAAATATAGGTTGCATTTAGGCCGCTGGACAGACCCTAAAACCAAACAACCCTTAAAAAGGATAACCCAGAATTATTTTATGATTGCCCTGCGGGCTTTTCTGCGCTACTTAGCCCGCCAGGATATAAAAACTTTATCCCCTGAAAAGGTGGAGCTTGGGGAGGCAGAAGCAAGGCCACTTAAAGTCTTGGACGAGGCAGCTTTAAAAAGCTTACTTGAGGCACCGGGTACGACAGACAAGCCCGGAATGCGGGATAAAGCTATTTTGGAACTGCTTTTTTCCACCGGCTTGCGGGTTTCTGAGATGGCATCTTTAAATTGTGACAGTATTAACTTAAATAGGCGGGAATTTTCCGTTATTGGTAAGGGCCAAAAGGAGCGGATTGTCTTTCTCTCTGATTCGGCGGTTGAATGGTTAGAAAAGTATTTAGGGGCCCGGAAAGATACCTTCAAGCCTCTGTTTGTGCGTTTCCAGGGGAGGGTTGACCCTAGCGATAACGGTGAGGCTATGCGGCTAACTTCCCGCTCGATTGAGCGGATTGTAGAAAAGTATGTAAAACTTGTGGGGCTGTCTGTTAAAGCTACCCCTCATACCCTGCGTCACAATTTTGCCACTGATTTATTAATTAACGGTGCCGACATCCGCTCAGTCCAGGAGATGCTGGGGCACAGTAATATTGCCACTACCCAAATTTACACCCATGTAACAAATAAGCACTTGAGGGATGTTCATAAAAGCTTTCACTCTGGAAATAAATAATTACCCTTTAGGGAATTTGTATTCTTTCGTCTAATTCGGAATGGACTATATTAAGATCTAGCAGCGGTAGGGAAAAATCGAATTCAGTTAATCGACGGTAACGGCAGCTTAGAATTTGGGAAGAAATTCTGAAGCTTATTTGCATACGCCTTTTTCCTGGGGGCATGAATAATAAGGCTGAAATGTTTTCAGGATTGATAGTCAAAGGATCTTCTGGCCTTACGAAAAAAATTGTTTCGAATCTATCGCTCTGTTTTCCATCTTGCCTTTAACAAGTGGATTATCTAAGGAGCGAAGTTGAAACCATCCGTTTTCAGAGTCTTTTAAGAGAGTTTGTAGGTGTAGAAGTACTCTCTTTTTATTTAGGGACTCTGGGCTTAAGTCTGTATCTTCTCTTTGCAACAAGGGAATCTGCAGATCACGTATTTTTCTCTTTCTTTCGGCTTGATTTTGCTGCCTATATCTTTGTCCCAGTGTACTCATAACTTGCTCTTGCAAAGCTTCAAGCTCGGATGTTGATAATTTTGATAAGTCTAACTTGTCGATTTCAGGCATAGTAATTAGGAGTCATTTTAACTTTTAACTTGGGATTTATCAAACTCTAGGAAGTGGACAATAAGCTTTTGAGTATTTTAATATTATCTTGATCGGAGCCGGAGTTAGTAAAGCCAGGGACTTCTAGGATAAATGGCAGGTCTTTAAAAGTCGGGTGATTTAGGATATCTCTAAAAGCTTCTTTGCCGATTAGGCCTTCCCCTATATTTTCATGGCGGTCTTTATGGGAGCCAAGTTCTGTTTTTGAGTCATTTGCATGGACTGCAACCAGTTTATCCAGACCAATTTCTTTATCAAATTCCCCCACTACTTTGTCCAACCCTTCTTTGGTTCTGATATCATAACCCGAGGCAAAGATATGTTGGGTATCCAGGCATATTTTTACCCGGCTCTCCCCTACCCCTTTAATAATTTGCCCCAATTCTTGGAAAGTATCCCCAATTGTATTTCCTGCCCCGGCCGATGTTTCCAGGATCAGGTTAGTCTGTGAATGCTCCAAAATTTGGGAGATAGCCTTTATGACTTGCTTAATAGCTTCTTCCTGTCCCCTACTACCTGCCGAACCAATATGGAAAATTGTTCCCTCTGCCCCCAGCTTCTCTGCCATCTCTTGAGAATAGATTAGCCAATCAATGGATTTTTGTACCAGTTCCGGTTTGCCTGAGGCTAAATTGATAAGATATACTCCGTGGATAAAATTAGGCCCAATTCGGGTTTTCTTTGCTTGCTCCCTGTAAGTTTGAATTTCAGTTTCTGAGTGTAAAGTTTTTGCCCATTGTTGTGGCGGTGAAATAAAAATCTGGGTACATTCCGCCCCAATTTCCTCTGCCCTCTTAAAACTTAAATCCAACGAAACTGCCGCTGAAACATGTGCACCAATCTTAGGCATGAAGATAGTTTATCATAAGCTAAATAAAATTCCCTTGGTGTTATTTACTATGATAGACCCTCGTATCATAGTAGTTAAACTTTCTCTTTGCTTTTAAGAATACTTTCAACTTTTTGGTGGTGGCGGACCAGTTTGCCCACTTCACTTACTGCTATATTAGAAACAGATCTTCCTAGCCCTGGTGGCTGGGCTAATATACTTCTTTTCCCCTCCAATTTGTCTTGTCTTTTTTGGTCAATTTTTTCCAGCTTCTTGAGGATTTTAATTAAACCATCATTTCCATATTCCAGCTTGGCATTTACTGCAGAAATGGTTTGTCCGGTAACATGGACAAAGTTTTGAATATCCTCATATTTATAGCCCTTGGCAATCATATCGGCAATTTGCAGTCTTTTGGAAAGCATCCTTACCTCTGTTGATGTTAAAAGAGACCCATCTATCATAGTAAACAAGTAGTTATTACTTCTTGGTAGTTGGGGCTTACTTGTAGATATAAGGTATTAACTCTGCTACATCTCCTGTTAAAGCAGCTGTGATAAGTATAGCGTCAACTTTGCTTTGCTCTATTCCAGCCTTAAACATTTTTTCTCTAATTGCTTCTATCTCTTCGACTTGATAAGGATAACGCTTATTCTCCTCTGGTATATTTAATGTTTGTCCGTTTTCCAAGATTAAACCATCAGCCCTTTGGGTGACCCATTCAGTAAGTCCTTCGTTAATGATAAATACCTCAGTTTTTAAATGGTCAGTGTAGCCTTTTAAAAGCTCATCTCGGCCTGTTTTATCATCAGGGTTAAGAGTTTGTAAAACAGGGCTATTGGGGCCTATTTTACCTTCCGGAGTAACTTCTAACCCAAATTGTGTTGCTATTGCCCTGATGAGTAAAGTCTCATTAACTCCAAGTCCTTGCAGTCTGTTGTACAACCAACTTGCACGATGGATTGACTCATGCAGGCAATCATGTACATTGCCAGCTGATTCTTCCGGCACAAAAACTTGGCCGGTTTTCTTGGCAGTTATAGCTTGGGTATTTCTGGTAGTTTCTGTATCGCCATGAACTTTTGCCAGTTCTTTGCGCATAATGCCCATTGGGGGTAGAAGTATATGTCCACCAGGTGAGAAAACCTGTGTTAAGTGGGTGAGTTTGTTGGGGTTGGCACCGTTCTCTATAGCAAAAGTAGCAAGTTTAGTAATAACTTGTTGGGAAATCTCTAAGCTCTTTTTAAATAGCTGTTCTGGATTATCTGGAGTGCTTACTGCTTCCGAATTAAGTTCGGGATCCATATTAGTAAACTACAAAACTTTGCCACTGATACCGTAGTATTGGTAGTCCCAGACGAGGCCGGGGAGCTGGAAAGGCCAGGAGAGTAAAACAGCATAAAAAGGAGGGCTGAAAACTGAAAGCGGCGGCCAGTGGTAGAAATAGGCATACCCTAAGGCAAAAAGTAGCCCCAAGACGAAGTAGATAGTAGCGGCAGTAACAATTTTTTTCTGCATTACTTATGGTTCCTTGTCTTTTGAGGCAACCAGGGTGGCAGCAACCACATTTTCCCCTTCCCTCATCCTCATCAGTATAACACCCTGGGTTTGCCGCTGCAGTGTCGGGACATCTTTTAAGTCCAGTTTAATAAGCTGGCCCTTATTTGAAGTCATGACCAACGTATTACTTTCTTTGGAAGCAAGTTTTGCTGTCACAATCGGCCCTGTTTTGGGGGTAACCTGGGCGGCTTTCACTCCCATACCTCCCCTACCTTGCTTACTCCAACCGGAAACTAAAGTTTTTTTGCCTAAACCGTTAGCCATGACTACCAAAAGCTGGTCAGTTTTAGGATCGGTAATCTTGTTTAAGGAAACTACACTATCACCCTTGCCAAGTTTTATACCCCTCACTCCCGAAGTATCCCGGTGTGTGGGACGGACGTCTTTTTCTGCGAAGCGGATGGACTGGCCACCCTGGGAAACAATGATTAAGTCGTCCTCCCCACTGGTAGGCATGACCCAGCCTAAGGTGTCGCCGCTATCCAGCTTGATGGAAATGAGCCCATTTTTACGGATGGAAGCATACTCTTCAATGAGGGTTTTTTTGATATTGCCTTGCCAGGTACACATAAAAAGGTATTTGGCTGGGTCTTTTTTCCTAATAGTTAAAATGGCGGTGATTTTTTCTCCTTGTTCGGTGTTGATTAGGTTTACTATTGCCTGGCCTTTGGCGATTCGGGAAGCCTCCGGGATTTCCCAGACCTTGAGTTGAAAAACCCTACCTTTGTCGGTAAAAAACAGGATATTATCCAAGGTCTTGGTATAAAAGATATGGGCTACTGCATCCTCTTCTTTAGTAGTAATACCCGAGACGCCTTTCCCTCCCCTGTTTTGCATTCGGAATGTTCCCGGCTGTTGCCTTTTTATATAACCGTTTTCGGTAATGGTAACAATGGTGGCTTCATCGGCAATAAGGTCCTCTTCTGAGAACTCCCCTACCTTTTGTTTATAAACCCTGGTTTTTCTCTCATCACCGTATTTCTCTTTGATTTTTAAGAGTTCGTCTTTGATGACTTTTAGGATTTTCTCCGGATGTGCCAGTAAGTCCTCCAGGTAAGCAATTAGTTCCCTGACCATTTTTAGCTCATCCTCAATCTTTTGTCTTTCCAAGGCTGCCAGGCGGCGCAGCTGCATGTCCAGGATTGCTTGGGACTGAATTTCGGAAAGTTTAAACTTTGCCATCAAGTTAGTCTTGGCTTCATCTGCGTCCTTACTTTTCTTGATTGTTTCGATCACGGCATCAATATTATCAACAGCGATCTTTAAGCCTTCTAAAACATGCTCGCGCGCCCGGGCTTCTGAAAGTTCAAATTCGCTGCGCCGGCGGACAACAACCTGGCGATGGGTAATAAACTCTTCCAGGATGTGTTTTAAAGGCAGAAGATGGGGTACCCCGTCAACTAAGGCTACTGTGTTGACGTTAAAGACAGACTGCATTGCAGTATGCTTAAAAAGGTTGTTTAGGACTGATTGGGGTTTGGCATCCCTTTTAAGCTCGATTACTACCCTCATTCCCCGGCGGTCGGATTCATCGCGTAAATCGGCTATGCCGTCAAGCTTTTTCTCTTTATGCAGGTCTGCAATGCGCATCACAAGGTTGGCTTTATTGACCTGGTAAGGCAGCTCGGTGATGATAATGTCAAACCTGCCCCCTTTTGTCTCTTCGATCTCTGCTTTGGCGCGCATGACAATCCTTCCCTTGCCGGTGGCATAAGCATTTAAGATTTCAGTGGAATCGTAAATTGAGCCGCCGGTGGGAAAATCCGGGCCTTTGACAAATTGCATGAGGTCCTCGACAGTAGCATCGCTTTCAAATTTGCTATCAGCCAGCTGCTTACTGCTTACTGCTTTGCTATCAGCTGTAGTCGGTAAGCTATTAGCTAATTTGCTTGGATGCTCTATTGTATAAATTAGGGCATCTATGACTTCCCTCAGGTTGTGGGGTGGGATTTGGGTAGCCATTCCGACGGCGATACCTGAGGCGCCGTTTAGCAATAAGTTGGGTATAACAGAGGGTAATACCACCGGTTCTTGTGTAGTTCCGGAATAGTTGTCGATAAAATCAACGGTGTCTTTATGGATATCACGCAAAAGCTCGTCGGCAATAGCAGAAAGCCGGGCCTCGGTATTGTGGTTGATGAAACCATTAGCAATAAAAGAGTGGCAGTCGCTCTCTACTTTAATTGAGTAAACGGGGCAAACCTCACCTTTGTCAACGCTTATAACCTTATCAAAAAGGTAATCGTTCTTAAGGAAATATTCAAAAAGCGGTTGGATATCTTCTCCGGTTTTTTGTAGATATATGGCGGAAACTTGGTTCCCGTTCTGCTCTAAACTGCCGTACCTGTCAAAATTATGTTTAACGATAAATTCTGAATGTCCTACCTGCTGGCGAACATAATCTGAGATAAACGGTATAAAATCAAAGAGCGAATTATCTTTTTTGTAATTTAGAATAATTAGCTCCAGCTTGTCATTTTTTCTCTGGCAGGAAAACCCTATCTGCCGATAGAATTTTAGAATATTTCTCTTTCCTCTAAGGTAAATTTTCCAGATGTCTCTATATGAATCAAAACGCCTGAAAGTATCAATTCCGAAGCGCAGAAGGAGAATTTGCATCTTTCTTAGCAGCTCTTCGCTGGTAGAACAACAGCTCAGCTCTACCATTTTTAAAGAAGATGAAATGGATCCATCACCTTCAAAATAGGCCTTAAGGAATGCAGTAACTACATTTTTAGGGGATCTAAAAATAGTTGAAGGAATATCTTTTGATCTTGATCTGACGGGAGCTAGGCCCAAATTAATCAGGAAGTCAACTGTAAACCTAAAATGACATTCCAGGCGAAAATATGTTTTTTTGCCGTAGGAGCTGGGGGTTTTTTTGAATCTGTGCAGTGTGCTGTCGGGAAAAGTTTTTTTCCAACAGTTTTCAAACTTTTCAACAAATTCCTCATCTATATTGCAGAACTCTATTTTATCTCTGCTTATTGACCCTTCTGACAGCAAAGCTCCGAGAATAAAAGCAAGATCTTCTGTCAGTGTTGAAGGTAATGTTGCAACCCTGGTTCTTCCGGTTCTGGGTTTGGGATAGTAATTCTCTAGGTTGTGTGGTTTCTGCGGCCATAAACTTTCGGTGGATCTATCTAAAACTAAAACATCACCTTTTTCTATCTGCTCAAGCAGTTTCCAGCTAAACTTTGGTTTACCTGATATATCTTGAGTGAGGGTTAGCAAAGGGTGGTTATATGACCCTTGTACCTCGTAACCTTTATAAGTAGTGACGTGAAGTGTAGGGTGACTCCCTGAATCAAACCACTTTGAAGCCCGGTTTACCATTTTATCCTTAGAAAGAATTTGAATATCTATATCTTCCTGGTTTGCGATTTCTTCTATAGGGAGCAACCCATTTTCGGTAATGACTAAAGTGTCGCCAGTTACACAATACCTCATGGCAGCCGGAGAGTCACCGTCTACCGACCCGAAGTTCCCCTGGCCATC
>LCEJ01000056.1 GCA_000997105.1 Candidatus Daviesbacteria bacterium GW2011_GWA2_42_7 | reverse complement strand
GTGCTTCACCGATAAACATAATTTTGGCAAAGTGATTCCCCTCGCCAATTACCGGGAAATATTTATTTTGTGTGCGGTATTTGTAAAGCGGAGACTCTTTTAAATTTATTATCTCGTCCCGGATTTTTCGAAGTTTACTCGTTCTATTACTGTCCATATTCTATTAACCATTTACTATTTACTGGTAGATCTGCCTTTCCAAACAACCTCTTTGATATTGTCAAGTTTATTAACGTATCTTGCTAGAGTAAACAGCCAATCAGAAAGACGATTAATATAGATTTGAGCATTTACATTGATCTTCTCAGACTTTGCAAGCGTTACAATTGATCTTTCTGCTCGTCTGGCAACAGTTCTTGCCAGATGAAGTTTTGCCCCGACAGGAGGGACACTCTCAAACCCTAAAACCTCGACAGGCATAGAGGGCCCGGCCAAATCAACTGCCCGGCCGGCAAAATCAAACATCCCGCGTACTTTGCCCTTTACCCCACCAACCATTAAATTATCACCCTTTTTTAAAGTCCCATCCCTTACTAAAACAGTGGCAATTGCCCCCTTAAATTTATCCACCCGTGATTCAATAATTACCCCCAAAGCAAGCAACTCAGGGTTCCCCTTAAACTCATGGATTTCCGCTACCAAATTAATTGTCTCCAAAAGGTCCTCCACCCCCTGGCCGGTCTTTGCAGAGATAGGCACAATCGGCACATCCCCACCGTATTCTTCCACTAAAACTTTCTGGTCGGAGAGTTGTTTTTTAATCTTTTCAAGCTGCACTTTTACATCCACCCCGGGTAAGTCAACTTTGTTTACCGCCACTATCATCGGGATACCCGCACTTTGGATATGTTTGATCGCCTCCACTGTTTGAGGCATCACGCCATCCTCTACTGCCACAACTAAAACAGCGATATCACAAGCTTCTGCCCCCCGCGAACGCATCTTCTCAAAGGCAGCATGCCCCGGGGTATCTATGAAAGTGATCAGGTTCGAGGTTTCAGGTTGCAGTGAAGATTTTTTTTCTTTCTGTCCACTGTCACCTGTGCCCTGTACCCTTGCTTGATAAGCACCGATTGCCTGGGTAATCCCTCCATGCTCTTTTGCCGCAACGGAAGTTTTACGGATAAAATCAAGCAGGGTAGTCTTCCCATGGTCAACATGGCCTAGAATTGTTACTACCGGTGGTCGAAGTTGTTCCATATAAAAAACCGCCTCTATCTTTCATTATCCTGATATTTGATCACTTTGCTCTTCCGACTGACTTTCCGTTTTGTCTGTCTTAACTACTTCCTCGGCAACAACCTCTGTTGGCTTGCCTTTCTTTTTAGTTTTCTTGTCAGTGGGAGCAGAAGATGTATCAACCGCCGCCTGCGGAGCTTGAGGTACAACTTCTTTAGCCTCGTGTGTCCCCTCTCCCGCACCTTCAATATCAATTTTATAACCGGTTATTTTAGCTGCCAAACGGACATTTTGCCCTCCCTTGCCGATAGCCAAAGAAAGTTGCATAGAAGGAACCTGGACTTTAGCTAACTTATCCTCACCTTCTTGTAGCCTCACAACTACCTCCTTGGCAGGGGATAAAGCTGAGGCAATAAAACGGGCAGGATCCTCCGAGTAAGAGATAATATCAATCCTCTCTTCCCCCAGCTCATTCATGACCGCCTGGACCCTAACCCCTTTTTGCCCGACCAAAGACCCTACGGGATCAACCCCTTCTTGGGTAGAAATTGCAGCAATTTTAGTCCTACTGCCTGCTTCACGGGCAATTTCCTTAACTACCACCGAGCCGGTTTGGATTTCCGGGACTTCCATGGCAAAAAGCCCTTTTACAAGCCCCGGGTCAGACCGTGAAACAACTACCTCGGGGCCGCGTCTGCCCTCACGGATCTCTTTGATATAAAACTTAAGCCTTTGGCCTTGGTGATAATATTCATCCCTGGTTTGCTCCGGGGGAGGCTCGGTGATGGCATCTTTTTCTGCTTCATGCAGGCGCTGCATAATAACCTGCCTGGCGGTTTGGGCAGCGATACGGGCAAAACCCGGAGGGGTAATATTTTTTTTACCACGCATGATGGAAATTTCCCCGCTCACAGGGTCAATATGGGCGATTAATTCTTCAAAATCTTCGGGGATCTCCTCCTCACGCAAGGATAAATCTTTACGGTAAGCAGCCAGGGCTGCCTGCTCAATGGCTTCAATAACAATACTGACATCTACCCCCTTCTCAGAGGCTAACTGATTTAATGCAGCTGCAAATTCTGTTCGTGCTTGTATAGCCATATTGGTTCACAGTTCACAGTTCACAGTTCATGGATATTTTTATCCATGAACTACCAACTATAAACTAATAACTAAAATTAAAGGCGGGACTAAGCCCACCTTCGCAAGTCCCTTCTTAAACTTTGTACATTCTAGCCTTTTCTTAATTTGAAGTCAAGGTCAAAATGCAGCCGCTAAGATCGCACCTCCGATGTGCGATTTTTATGATAGGATAAGATTATGCCTTATAGGATCACCCCCTTTGTATCCGAATATTTTTATCATCTTTTTAATCGTGGGGTCGAAAAACGGATCATCTTTTCTAACGAGAGAGATTACCAAAGGTTTTTGCAAACGCTTTATTATTACCAATTTAGTGGACCAAAGCCCCGCTTTTCTATGTATACGCGCTATAAAGATAAGGATTTCAGCCAAAATCCCAAAATTGTAGAAGTTATTTGTTACTGCTTAATGCCGAATCATTTCCATATTTTGATCAAACAAATCAGGGGTGGTGGTATTCAGGAATTTATGCAGAAAGTAATTAATAGCTACACCAAATATTACAACACCAAACACAAAAGGGTCGGACATTTATTCCAAGGAACCTTTAAGGCAGTTCCTGTGGAAACTGAGGCGCAACTGTTACATGTTTCCCGTTACATCCATCTCAACCCGTACGCCTCTGAATTAACTGATGATTTAGAAGGTTATCCATATTCTTCTTATCCACACTTTATTAGTTTAAAACATGATCATTTGTGTGAAAGTGGAATAATTTTAGAATCTTTCAAAGATGGCGCCAACTATAAACGAAGTTTGAAAGCTTCACCTGAAAACGAGTTTTCAAGCTCTGCTTATAAAGAGTTCGTCAGCGGCCACGGAGACTATGCGCGAGAGCTAGAACAGCTCAAGCACCTATTATTAGATCCCGATTAAAACTCGCACCTCCGATGTGCGAGTTTATTACAACATTCGACCTTTGGAATTATGAAGGCAATTGGGAATTGGAAAATATGAACTATTCGTATCAGATGAAAAATCTTTTTTATCTCAACCCGTGCGTGTGTATGGTTGCGCTCCTGCACTAGTTAATATTCTTTGTGCCGTATCAGCCGGGCCACCATCGATTGTGGTAACTCTCCCAGCGGTAACTAATTCATCTTGGGCTAAACCATGTACCGCGGCAGAAACAGACGGATCAAGACGCGCTATTAGGAGTAACCCGACCGCCTTAATCGCTCTGGTATCCTCTGGAAGTTCAGTATACCTTGCTCCCCATTTAGGAGGATATTCTCCCCCTGCATTGTATAATTCTCTTAAATAATAAGACGTGGGATATGGGCCTGTAACCTCCCGAAGAAGTTCATCAGATAAATCAGAGACCACATCCGGAGTGTAATCCGCCTGAGAACCCATTCCAAGAGCAGAATTTCTATATGCTCCCATAGCAATCGCAATACGAGACATTCTCGCTGAATCTGAATCATATTTTTGTGCTTCAGCACGGCGAATCTCTGGCAATCTTGTTTGTATAATGAAATCCTTGAAACCACCTGCAATTTTTTTAAAAACATCCTTACGACCTTCTAGGGGGACTATTCGAGTCGTGCTAGGATAATATTTCTCATCAAATGTGCGTTCAAAATCATCAAGTATCCCCACAAATCTATCGACCCGGTTACTAAATTCTTGATATAACTTCGGATATTTTTCCTGGAGCTCCTTTGCAACGTCAGAAGAAGGCTTGGGTTCACCATCGGTTATTGAAGGATGTAATACATCTTTGTCCATCTGGATTATTATAAGATTACAGGAATCTTTCTGTCAACAGATCGATGGGGTAACAATAATCCAGATTTTAAAACCATTTTTTTTCTTGGATTTTAACCTTTTTAGCCTCGATAGTTTTTAATAGGGTCTAAAATATCGCACCTCCGATGTGCGAGTTTTAATCATAAACCGTTCTGGATGTATCGGGGCCTAGACACAATTAAGTTTGCTAAACTTGATCCGGAAACCGGCAAAACCCTCCAAGACCCCACCACTGTTGCAGGCATTATTCCCAATGGAATACCCTTTCCAGAAAAAGATGATATCCGACAAGTAGAGGGGCACAATTTGAGTGAAGATATGTCTAAGCTTTTAAGAGAGAGAAATATCGAATGGGAACTTGGACTTCGCCCTGAGCAAGAATCGCCCGGAATAGAAAAAATCCGCTAAAACCAGCTTTTTTTCTTGGATTTTAAGGAGGCTAATTTTTCATAAAGCTCTTTTTCTTCAGCAGATAATTTTTTGGGTATCTCAACTTTAACACGCACATAATGATCACCTTTACCAGATCCACGAAGATTGGACATACCTTGATTTTTAATCCTGATCAGCGCTCCCGGTTCAGCCCCTGCCGGAACTTTCAGGTTGACCTTACCCCAAACGGTTTTTATCTCCGCAATTTCACCCAAAACCAGTTGGGAAATAGACAAAGTTACCTCAGAAAAGATATCTGCTCCCTCCCTGTGGAATTCAGGATGGCGCCTAACCCGGAAGACAATATCCACCCCCTCAAAGCGGATCCTGGTGCCGTTATCTACTCCCGGTGGGACTTTTATGGCCATCCTCTTAGACCTACCTTGGGCATCCTGTAACTGGACCTCTTTTGTTGTCCCATGTACCGCCTCCTCAAAACTAACCTCCATCTGGTAGGTTGGAGTCCTTTGGTAATTTCCAAAAGGCCCGCCCTGAGCACCGCCGAAGGGGCTCCCGCCACCCATACCACCAAAAATCTGCTCAAAAAGGTCAAAGGGATCGGAAAAACCGCCAAAATCAAATTCAACATTGGGGCCTTTGCCGCCGGTGGTGTAGCTGTAAGACCTAAAACCACCAAATGGCCCACCTGCTCCGGCTCCAGATCCCGCTCCAGGCTCAAATGCCGAATGCCCAAACTGGTCATAAGCCTTTTTCTTTTGAGGGTCAGATAAAACTTGATAAGACTCCCCAATTTCTTTGAATCTCTCAGTCGCTCCGGCAGTTTTATCTATATCCGGGTGGTGCTGACGGGCGAGCTTACGGTATGCAGATTTAATCTCCGCATCGGAAGCGGTCTTATTTACTCCCAGTATTTCGTAATAATCTTTTTTACTCATATATTCGTAAAAAATCTTGCGATCTTCGATCTAAATCTCTTTTTGTAGCCATAGTTAGTTTATAGTCATTGGTTTACGGTTCATAGTATACATGTTCTCTTGTCTATGAACTACCAACAATGAGCTCGTAACTAAATTAAAAAGCCTCGGTCTCCCGAGGCCAGAAATGTCCTTTGCCAAACATCTCTGTTTCACTGTTTCGATCTTGCTCTCCGTAACCCCTCTCTATTAATCCCCCTCATCCCCGCAGAGAAATCGGACGGGTGAGACCGCACGAAAATTCTTCTTGGCCTTATGTAACGGCCATTCGGCTGCAATCTATCTTCCATAGATTTTCTCGCAGCTTCCCTTTGCTCAGCCCCAGTCATAGGTATAAGTGATGGTTGTACTTCCGGTAACGGTTCTGCAACAGGAGATTCTCCTGAGTAGAGTTTTCTATAGGCTTCCTGCACTTTCTGGGTGGCTTTGGGTTTATTGCTCCCTTCACGGCCATAACCTGTATCATCCATCTTTTCCCAATTGTCCCACGCATCATTCAGTTCCCTATTTTCCGCCATTTTTATCCTCCTCCACCACTTCCCCTTCTACCGCTTCACTTTTTGCCTGGCCGTCTTTTTCTTCCGGGCCAATCTCTTCCTCAGGCTTGATTTCCGGTTCCCCTTGAGGAGCTGTTTCACCCTGGGAATACATAGCCTGGCCTATTTTTTGCAAAGCCTCCGATAATACATCCATCTTAGGCTTTAAGTCCTCAGTTGAAGCAGTTTGGATAACACTTTTCAGGTCACTTAGTTTCTGCTCAACATCAGTCCGGACTTCCGCGGAAACCTTATCTCCTGCATCTTTTAAGCTTCTCTCTGCCGTATAAACCAGAGTGTCTGCCTGGTTGTGGATCTCAATCTCCTCTTTTTTCTTCCTATCCTCATCGGCATGGGCGGCAGCTTCTTTGGCCATCTTTTCGGCATCTTCTTTGGACAAACCTGTTGAACCGGTAATGGTAATTTTTTGCTCTTTGCCGGTCGCTTTATCTTTGGCCGAGACATTCAAGATACCGTTGGCATCAATGTCAAAAGTCACCTCAACTTGTGGTACACCGCGTGGCGCCGGGGGAATCCCGTCCAAAACAAATCTCCCCAGAGTTTTATTATCTGCGGCCATCTCACGCTCACCTTGTAAAACATTAATCTCTACCTGTGTTTGGTTATCGGCAGCGGTAGAGAAAACTTCTGTTTTAGAAGCAGGAATAGTTGTATTTCTGGTAATTAAAGGTGTTCTTACCCCACCCAAAGTCTCAATCCCCAAGGTTAGGGGAGTCACATCCAAAAGCAGGACCGACTTCACTTCCCCGCCTAAAACTCCACCCTGGATAGCAGCGCCAATTGCCACCACTTCATCAGGATTAATTCCTTTATGGGGTTCCTTGCCAAAGAATTTTTGCACTGCAGACTGCTTTCCAGTTTGGCCCTGGTTAGCTTCATCTCCAAGTGCTTGGGCCCGGAGGAATCGGCAGTAATAAAAGGCAGGGAAACATCGGTTTCCATGGAAGAAGAAAGCTCAATCTTGGCCTTTTCAGCGCCGTCACGAAGCCTTTGCAGGGCCTGGCGGTCTGTTTTTAGATCTATTCCCTGACTTTTCTTAAACTCTTCTATTAGAAAATCAATAATCTTCTGGTCAAAATCATCTCCTCCTAAGTGGGTATCACCATTGGTGGATTTAACCTCAAACACCCCCTCGCCCAGTTCCAAAATGGAAATATCAAATGTTCCACCTCCAAGGTCGTAAACGGCGATTGTATGGGCATGTTCTTTTTCCAAACCATATGATAAGGCGGCAGCTGTCGGCTCATTGATAATCCTTTGGACATTTAAGCCCGCAATTTCCCCTGCCTGCTTGGTAGCCTGCCTTTGGGCGTCATCAAAATAAGCGGGGACAGTAATTACCGCATCTGTAACCTTTTCCCCTAAGTAAGATTCGGCATCTGCTTTAATCTTTTGCAAAATCATCGCCGAGATTTCTTGTGGGGTATATTCGTGGCCTTCCACCTCCACCACTGCCATACCGTTTTTACCGGACTTGATGGTGTAAGGGAGCCATTTAATATCACGCTGGACTTCCGGGTCGTCAAATTTGCGTCCCATTAAACGTTTGACGGAGAAGATTGTCTCTTTGGGGTTGACCACTGCCTGGCGTTTAGCCACTCTTCCCACAATACTTTTGATGGGGTTGACAACAGAAGGGATAATATTTTCCCCTTCGGCAGAGTGGATAACTTTGGGCTTGCCGGCCTCCATAACCGCCACTGCACTATTAGTTGTTCCTAAGTCTATTCCAATAATTTTTGACATACCTTAATTCCTTTCTAATATAACACGGTCAAAAATTTCAAGGTTCTGCCGAAGACAGGTTCTTATAATTTTAGCCATTGATTCTCTCCTGTTCTGCTCTCTCCACTAGAGCTTTTCCTAAGGATTCCCATGCTCGCGCATGTCGAAGACTATCCCTTTCACTCAAAGAGCCACCCTGCAATAAACTATATAAAGAAGGAGTTTTAGTCGCCATAGGCGGCCTATCATTTCCTGTATATACATATAAAGTGCAGTCCGGAATATCCGGCAAAGCCCGCCCAATTCGAACTAATAGCCCGTTAGTTCTTAAGCCAACATCCTTAAATATATTTATTAATCTCTCGCTTTTCATGATTCTTGTTCTTCCTCCATACTTGGTGGATTTCCTTTACCCACCACTACTCTGGCAGGGCGAATAACCTTACTATTTAGGATATAGCCATTTTGCACAACCTGCAAGACCTTACCTTCCATCCCTTCTCGAACATCAACCGCCTCATGTAAATTCGGATCAAAGTTCTCTCCCACTTCAATTAAATTTAACCCCTCTTCTGCCAAAACCTGGCGCAATTGCTTAACCGCCATCGCCACTCCCTGTAACCATCCGGACTGAGCTTCCTCATTGTTTACACCCGATACTGCAGTATCCAAAGAATCCAAAACCGGCAAAAGCTTCATTAAAAGCTCCGCCCGGGAATGGTGGGCGAAGTGGGTAACATCATCCTGTACCCTTCTTTCCAGGTTCCGGTAATCTGCCAAAGCCCTTTTTAATTGAGCCTCCAGATTTACTAGTTCCTCTTCTAATTTCTTCGCATCGGTTTTCTTAACCATTAGACAATCCTCCCGGCTTCAGATAAAACACTGCCTATATACCGCAGATATGGGATAACAAGCGGAAAGTTCAGGCGGTTAGGGCCAATCACACCGATCACCCCCTGCCTGGTGCTGCCGGCATCAAAGTTTAAAAAGGCAAAACTTGTAGGCTTTAGGTACTCAAAACCAGTTTCCTCACCAAAGATAATATGCAATGGCTCCGGCCCCTGGGCCTGGTCAATAACCCTTTGGAGAATACTTAATTCGTCAAACATGGAAAGGACAAACCTGGTTACGTCAATATCGTA
>LCEJ01000055.1 GCA_000997105.1 Candidatus Daviesbacteria bacterium GW2011_GWA2_42_7 | reverse complement strand
TATTATAGATATGGATGAAAATATATTATATACATTTATAAATTCAAATAATATAAATGAATGCAATTCAATTAAAAAATTATATAAATTAAATAATTTTAATAAAATAATTATATTAGAAGTTAGCAATAATGAACTTGTACCGGAATAATGCAGTTCTAATATTGTAACCTTCGCTTATGAATCTTAAAAGACTTCCTTTTGAAGAGTTTAAATCAATTTATTCCAAAGTTCCCAGGCTTTGTGTAGATCTAATTGTCCAAAAAGATAATGGGATTGTCTTAATAAAACGGGCAATAGAGCCCTCTTTAGGAAAATGGCATTTTCCGGGCGGGACTGTCCTTTTGGGAGAGTCTCTTGAGGATACTATTCATAGGATTGCAAAAGAAGAGCTTAATATTAAAGTTTCGATCGAAAAACTGCTTGGCTATATGGAGTTTTTTAAAACTGGCATCAAAAGTTTTGGTAATGAAGCCAGTGGGGAGAGTGTCAGTATAGCCTTTTTAACTCATTATCAGGGTGGAAAGATGCAGGGCGGTGTCCAGGGTCATGAACTGGAGATCTTTAATGCAATTCCCGAGGGTATGGTGGAAGAGCAAGCAATATTTTTAAAAAATACCCTGGGGTTTAAAGGGCTTTGAAGTCGTCGAATTCCTTGATCTGCCCATCTTCTACTTTAACCGAGTCCACCTCTGCTGTTTCAGGCCCGTCATTACACCACTCAACTAACTTGTTTAGGTTTCCCTCTTCCCCTTCAGATTCCACATAAACTGAGCCGTTGGGAATGTTCCTTGTATAACCTGTAATATTTAAGCTATCAGCTTTTGCCTTAATTGCCTGCCTGAACCCTACTCCTTGGACATTGCCGTAAATTTTGATATTTATATGTTTGAGCATTTGGATTAGAATACATTAATGGAAGATTGTATATTTTGCAAGATCATCAGGGGGGAGGTTCCTAGCTTTAAGGTCTGGGAGGATGAAAACTTCCTGGCCTTCCTTTCTATTGAACCTATTAACCCCGGGCACACACTGGTTATACCTAAAAAACATATTGATTATGTTTTTGACATGGAAGAATCTCAGCTGGGAGAGCTATTTGTTGTCTGTAAACCCATTGCAGAGGCTTTAAAGAAGGTTTTTAACCCCCTTAGCGGGAAAATAGGTATTATGGTTGCAGGACAGGAAGTTCCCCATGTCCATATTAGTTTAATCCCTATCAATAACGAAGGTGACCTGACTTTTGAGAGGGCCAAGCAAGCAACATCTGAGAATTTGCAGGAAAATGCTGGAAAAATTAAAGCTGAGTTGGCCGGATAAACCTCTAGCTATTAATTTAGTACGCCTGGAGGGATTCGAACCCCCGACCACATGCTTAGAACGCATACGCTCTATCCGCTGAGCTACAGGCGCAGATTTTGTCTTGTAGCGAAGTGGAGAACTTTAGTTCATCCGCTGAGCTACAGGCGCAACCATGGATATTTTATCAAATAAGGGCTCTATTAACCAGTAAAGACATACAAAATCCTGACGATCGGAAACATTATGTTTTAACTGTTGTGAGGCTTGTCTGCCTGGATTAATATATATGTAATGAGAAAGAAAATATTTTCACTTATTTTATTCGGACTAGGTATCTTTATTTTGATTCAAGTTTTTATGCCGCTTGTCTCTTATAAGTTTTGGGAGATAAATTCTTATAACCAAAATGTAGCCTTAATTAGCCCTAACCCTGAAAGCAGCTCCATACAAGGGGTCTCTGTTGAAAATGTGGAAAATGATTTCCCTGCTTTTATTTCCAAAAACCAAAGACAAACCCCGGCAACTTTTAGTGAATTTATCCTCTCTATCCCAAGCATAAAGGTAGAAGATGCCAAGGTTGTAGTGGATACAAATAATTTTGAACAAAACCTGGCCCATCTTCCGGGGTCGGCTTTACCGGGAGAAAGGGGAAATGTTTTTATCACCGGCCACTCTTCACTTCCACAATTTTTTAAATCCGGCAATTATAAAGCCATTTTTTCTAATCTGCCCCAGGTTAAAAAAGGGGAAAAGATTTTTGTGGAAGTCGGCGGCCAAAGGTTTGAATATGTTGTCCAGGGGCTAAAAGTTGTTGACCCAAAAGAACTTTGGGTTATAAATCCTCCTGATAACGAAGGAAGATATTTAAGTCTTATGACCTGCGTCCCCCCCGGGCTTACGTTAAAAAGACTAATTGTTTTAGCTAAACTGAGCGGGTGAGGGGAGTCGGACCCCTGACGTTCACTTTGGAAAAGTGACATTCTACCGCTGAATTACACCCGCAATAAATTTATTAAAATTTTGAAATTCAGTGGCAAGCTCTGCTTACCGCTGAATTACACCCGCAATTATTTAATGCAACTGAAATATTATATCAAGCACTGCTTATAATTTAAACCTGCGGTCGGAGAGGAATGGGTTTGGCTTTCTTTGCATTGGGCAGGAACTTAAAAGAGTAGCCCTTTGGAGTGTAAAGTTACCGAACTTGTTATTAATACAGTCTAAAGCCTGGTAAATTATTTCCTTATTATTTTCTTCCGGCAATAATGATAAATTAACAGGCTTTGCTGGTTTTAGGTTAGAGACAGAAGCTCCGACCATACGTATTTTTTCTTTGTACCACATATTTTGAAAAATCCTCCAGGCTGCCTGAAAGATTTCTAAGCCGTCATCAGTATATTTAATAGTAGTTTGCATACCGTTACCGAAGAAAGCATCTAAACCCCCGAGGTTAGATTGAGAGCCTCCCTGGATCAAACCTCGGGGGTTTGATATGCCATACCGAAACCAGCAGTGGACTGTTTTGCCTAACAATTTTTTACTACGAAGCCTGGCGGCAATCATCTCGCTTAACTTAAGGAGGATTTGTTTTATTTCCTCGGGATCACTTGTATCATGGTCTATGGTGTGGCGGTGGCCGATGGATTTGACCTCTTCCCTCTCATAAAAAGGCAGGATGGGATTATAGTCTATTCCTCTTGCCATGTTATATAAAGTTTCACCATAGCTTTTAAAAGAAGCCAAAAGACACTCTTGCGGCACAAGGCGCAGAGTCTTAAAATCCTTTACTCCAAGGTTAAAAAGTCTTTTTTTAATCCTTGGGCCAATACCGCAGATTTCATCCAGCTCTACCCTATCTAAAATCCATCTTGCCGCTTCCTCATCCGCAATCACTACCAGCCCGTCAGGCTTGTACAGTGACCCGGCTAACTTTGCCATTAATTTATTATAAGAAATCCCAACGGAACAGGTGACAACTTCACCAATTTCCTGCTTAATACGGTTTTTAATCATTAAAGCAATGCTTATAGCATGCATGAAGTTGTCATCCTGAGCGACCCTGAGCTTGTCGAAGGGGAGTCGAAGGATCTCTAAAAAACATTCATCAATCGAAAAAACTTCCAGATAGGGAGAATAATTTTTAAGGATATTTATAAATTTGGTGGTGCAGGACAAATATTTATCACTATCCCCGGGTACTAAAATTATGTCAGGACAAAGTTTTTTGGCTTCCCAAAGATTCATACCTGTTTTAACCCCAAACCTTTTTGCTTCTATAGAGGCCGCCCCTAAAACGGTCCTTTCCAGGCGGTCCCCGCCCGCCTCGCAAGCGAAAGCGTTGCGGGCAGGTCCACCCGTCACTCCAATGGGTTTACCCCTTAACCTGGGATTAGCCTGCTGCTCAACGGTGGCAAAGTATGAGTTAAAATCGATGTGCAAAATGATATGATTCATGATTTACGACTAAAGATTTAAGACTCATAAATCGTATTTCGTAAATCTTAAATCCGCTATTCTTCTTCTACTCCTTCTAAAAACCATTTCAGGTTGTGGTTGTCAAACCTTAATTTATAAAAGTTCCCTCCGCCTGAAATTGAAAAATGGTAAAATAGCGAAGCGCCGTTTTTAGAGGTATGGATTAAGTTCACTTTATCAACTTTAATCTGTCTGCCCCGCCAAAAAAACAAGTAAGGTTCTATGAGATTTCCTTTAAAAAAGACCCAAACATTAATAGGTTCCAATATCTCCATGAGATCTACTGTAACCCGAATAAAAGACGAAAGTCAATGGGGAGGTTTTAGGTTACAGGTTTTAGTTTACAGTGTTATTACGTTTCTATTTTTCCTGTTCACTGTAACCTGTACCTTATCACCTGCCTATGCTATTGTTGACCCCTTGGCCTCCCCTAATAACAAATTTGGTATCCATATCATTGCCCCTACCCCTGATGAATCGTCCCCTGCCGCTTCTTTAGTTAACTCTTCCGGAGGCGACTGGGGTTATGTTACCCTCCTGATTGAAGGGAAAGACAAAAACCGGGACAAATGGCAGACTTTTTTTGATGACCTTCGCCGCCGTCACTTAATCCCGTTGGTCAGGATTGCCACCCAACCTGAGGGGGATTTATGGAAAAGGCCTTCTGAGGGTGAGGAACAAGCCTGGGCAGACTTTTTAGACAGCTTGAACTGGCCAACAAAAAACCGTTATGTCATCGTTTATAACGAACCTAACCAAGGCCAGGAATGGGCAGGCCAGGTTGATCCGGTATCTTATGCCCAAACCCTTGATAAAACTATCACAGCTTTAAAAAATAAAAACCCGGATTTTTTTATCTTAAATGCCGGGTTTGATGCCTCGGCTCCCCCAAAGCCGCCTCTTTACCTTGATGAGTGGAGTTTTATGAAACAGATGGAAAAAGAGGTCCCCGGGATTTTTAATAAACTTGACGGTTGGGTTTCCCATTCCTATCCAAACCCCGGGTTTGCCGGTTCCCCTGAAGGCCAGGGTAAAGGAAGTATTAGGACCTGGGCTTGGGAGCTGCAGAAGCTGCGTGAGGCCTGGAATGACAGTAGGATCGCCGCGGTGACACCTTTCTTGCTGGACTACCAGCAGTTTCCATTTGACCATTTTTCCTTTAAGAAGGTCAAGGATGTTATACAAGCCTTAAAGGAGCCTGCCTTCTATCCACACTACGATACTGTTCTAGAATTACCCAAAACCCCCGGCAGGCCTGACCAGGAGAATAAGGCAATTTTAATAAAAGGTGAAATTTACAGGTCTATTGTATCCGGAGAGGACTATATTATCCCTTTGACTTTTAAAAATACCGGCCAGTCTATATGGAATGATTCAGGGGGTACAACCCTTGTGGCAATTTTCGGTCAAACCGAATTAGGTATTATCCCCGTTGAACTTCCTTCCCGAGAAATAATTGAACCCGGCAAAGAGATTGCCTTTAATATTAACCTCCATGCCCCGCAATCGGGAATATTTGAAGTTTCCCTGCAGCTTTACAACAACGAGGAACCTTTTGACAGCGAACCATTTAAATTTGTTACTGAAGTCAAGTCCCCGGTGACCTTACTTGTTAATGCTTCACTTCCCTGGAAGGAGAACTTTTCCGGGGAATATCTCCTGACGATTGCCTCAGGCATTATAAACACGGTTACAAAAATTAACCTTGATACAAGGGGTCAGTCTCAGCCTGTTGAAGCAAGGTATCTTTTGCCTGATTATGATTTCAATTTTACCCTCCAAAAGCCTTTCTATAAACCTAAAACTATCCAGGCCAAGGTTGCCTCAGGGATAAATAACCTGGATTTCGGTACCCTTGACCCCGATTTTCTCTCTGTCATGTTTAACCCAAGGGAGTTTTGGAAGCTTTTGCCCTTCTCAAATTAGGGTATTGACCATGAAGTATGCGCGACTTCAAACCATGGATCGATCCATAATTTGAACGGCGCTTAACTTCATAGCTTAAGGTAACACCAGATATGCAACATAGTTAACACACAAAGTAGATTCTGATTGAGGCTGATGAACTTTGTATTAATCCGTCATCCTGGCCTGTCCAGGATCTATTTTTAAGGGATTCTGGTGCATTTCATTTACCAGAATGACAATTGTCTGTGCAGGTTGCGCTTAAGTCCTATATTTCGAATGTTGC
>LCEJ01000054.1 GCA_000997105.1 Candidatus Daviesbacteria bacterium GW2011_GWA2_42_7 | reverse complement strand
AAGCTGCATGTTCAAATACCCCTCATACTCAGCCGGGTCAACAGATACCTCATAGGAACTTAAACTCAGCCAATTTTGGTCATTCCATTGGCCTCCAGAACCCAAGGGGATATAAACCGGGGTTCTTTTTACCGTAGTGGTTGTTGTTTGTGTTGTGGTTTGGTTTTGCTGGTTTAGTTGGGTTTGCAGGGCAGTCACGGCAGCTTCCAAACTCTTTACCCGGGCTTCAACAGCAGAAAGGTTTGACAGGGCGCTGCCTCCGGGGTTTATCACAGGCAAAGCAGTTGGTTTAGGAGACTGAGCTACTGGTGCTTGCCCTGAACCGCTCTGGTTCGGGGTAGGCAGGGTCTCTACCGTTTCCGAGGTTGAAGCAGGCGGTAACGGTTCCACAGCCTTAAAAAAACGGATATAGACTACAACTGAAACCACCACCGCTACAACCAACAAAGCAGGCAAGACCTTTACCATATTTATATCATACAACGTCTTAAAGAATTTGTGATATTCTAAGGTTATGGCAACCGTTCCGCAGCATGACCACGAGACATTAAAATTCCCTGAAGGGTTTTTATGGGGGGCTGCCACCTCTGCCCACCAAGTAGAGGGAAACAACACCAACTCTGACTGGTGGGAGTGGGAACAAAGGGTCCAGCCGGAAGAAAAGAGGTCAAGGGAAGCCTGTGACCAATATAATAGATATGAGGAAGACTTTGACTTGGTTAAAAAGTTAGGCCATAACGCCCACCGCCTCTCCATTGAATGGTCAAGGATTGAACCCGAGGAAGGGGTCTTTAACCAAGAGGCTATCAACCACTACAAGGCCGAATTAAAAGCGCTTAAAGACCGTGGTATTACTGTCATGCTTACACTCCATCATTTTACCAACCCTTTGTGGTTTGCCAAAAAAGGTGGATGGGAATCCTTCCGCGCGCCCTACTATTTCCAAAGGTTTGTCAAAAAAATTGTCCCCGAACTAAAAGATTACGTGGACCTTTGGATTACCATTAATGAACCCGGGGTTTTAATGTGGGGAAGTTACTTATCAGGGAAATGGCCGCCTCAAAAGAAAAGTAATTTGGCTTCTATAAAAGTCTTGTGGCATCTCATGAAAGCCCACAAAAAAGCTTACAAAACTATCCATAAGTTAATTCCCAACGCCAAAGTTGGAATTGCCCAAAACGTTCAGTCGTTTACCGCCTTTCATAAACACTCACTTATTGAGCAATTGGGTGTGATCTTTAGCGACTTTATGACGAATCATATATTTTTTACCTTCACTAAAGGTCGTCATGATTTCTTAGGTATGAATTATTATTTCCACAACCGCCTTAAACGGAATAAAGGCATTATGCCCAAAATTGTAGATGTCTCCGCATACTCAAAGGAGGTATCCGATATGGGCTGGGAAGTTTTTCCTGAAGGCATATTTAATGTTTTAACAGATTTTGCTGATGGTTTACCTATTTATATAACAGAATGCGGCATTGCTACCTCAAACGATGACCGAAGAATCCGCTTTTTGATGCAATACCTACAGGAAGTCTACCGGGCAATCCAGGCGGGGGTTAAGGTCAAGGGGTTTTTTTATTGGTCGCTTTTGGACAACTTCGAATGGGCAGATGGTTTTGATCCCCGCTTTGGATTAGTAGAAATGGACTACACAACCCAAAAAAGGACTCCCCGCCCTTCGGCTTTAGTTTATGCAGATATTATTAAAAATAACGGTATCCGCCATCATTTGATGAAATTTTTAGGCCACAGGGTACATGTGGATGAGGTTCTAGAGGTTAAGGATTTGACGGTAGATGGTAGAGGATAGACGGTAGTAATTTGAAGATAGAGGATAGATGGTAGAAAATTCCATCTTCAATCCTCCATTTTCAAAGATCTATTTTCCATTTTCCATCATCTATTGTCTAAAAAAACATGTCATTTTTGCCTATCGCCATCATAGCCTATGCCCTAGCTGCCGGGTCAATCGTGGTAGATAAAATATTGCTTAAAAAATCCGTCCAAGACCCTGCAGTCTTTACATTTTTTGTAAATATCCTGCAATTTGCCGTAATCTTACTTATCCCCTTTGGATTTTCATTTAAGTGGGATACATCCACTTACTTAGCTCTCGCCTCCGGGGTTATTTCAGTCATTGCCCTTTATACATTTTTTGTAAGCTTAAAATATAACGAGGCAGCACTCACAGGACCCCTCGTCGGGGCTTTTAACCCCCTGGCTGCGCTTTTAATAGAAGCATTTGTTTTAGGCCAGCTTTTGACCTCCGGCCAATACCTGGCCATTGCAGTCTTAATTGCCGGGACTATAGTTTTTACCCACGACCAATGGATCTCCCGGCTTCAACTTAACAACCGCTTTGCCTGGATTGTCGCCTCCGGGATCTTATTCGGTATATCTTACGTCCTTTTAAGGCAGGTCTTTTTAGAAACTTCTTTTGTAAATGGCTTGGTTATAAGCCGGTTAGCCGCTGCCGCCTTTGCCTTAGCATTTTTAATGCTCCCAAGCGTCAGGCGCCAGGTTTTTTCTCCCAGTTCAAGAAGCCCGATTGTCTCGCGTTCTGCCTTGGCCTTAACCATCGGCGCCCAGGCGATGGGAGGAGCCTCCGGGCTTTTGATAAGCTTTGGAATAACTTTAGCCAGTGCCTCTTTAGTCAACTCCTTATTCGGAGTGCAGTACCTGGTAATCTTGGCTGCCGCATTAATATTTGCCAAAAAATATCCCCATCTGCTGGAGGAATTGTCAGGAAAAGTTATCATCCAAAAAATTATAGGTGTAGCTATCATCAGCGTCGGGCTTTACCTTTTGGCGAAATGATATGAGAACCAAGACAAAGATCCGCCTGATTTTACATTTCCTTTTAGGGTTTATCACTGTTTCTGCCACCGCTTTTGCCCTACTTTGGCTAACCGATTTTTTTATGGAACAAGTGAGCTCCACCCCCCGGAAAATTACATACGGGGTAACTTTTTCTGCCCCCTATGCACGGTATTTAGGTCTTGACCCTGAGAAGGTTTTAGAAAGCATCAATAAAGACCTAAATGTAAAACTAATCCGTATCCCAGTTTATTGGGATGAGGTAGAAAAAGAGCCGGGTGTATATGATTTCAGCACAACAGACAGGCTTTTGGATATTGCAAAAACCGGAAACCCGAAAATTACGCTCAGCAATACACTTAATTTTATTTTCACAATGCTTGTATTCACCTTTTTCACTATTTTCATAAGCAGGATTGAATGGATTTCAAGGGGGGTAAACCAGGTCATTACTGTAATTCCGAAAGAGCTGCTGCCATTTGCCGCTTTGGCAATATTGGTCTGCCTTGGTGCGGCGGCGTTTGCATTTTATCAGTATGTAATCAGGAAAACCGCAATAAAGGAAAACACAAGGAAGACAATAAGCTTCTGGACAATGGCAATAATGTACGGGCTGATACTTGTGATGGTAGTTGCAATGGTTGTTAATGACAGTTTGAGGGCGCAAAATGTACTTGGAACTACGGTTGGAGAGGAGAATACAGGAATACAGTTTTTCGGGGAGAAGTACAATGCCTTGATAATTTTCCCATTGCTCGCACTTGCCATCATCCCGTGGAGAATGTATAAGCATAAGAATGACAATACAAGCCAGCTGGTTTTTTTCTGGATACTTATAACTTTGTTCATGGCATGGTACAAGCTGAAATTCACTTATACTTTTGGACTGCCACTTGCTGCAGGAGCGGGCGTTGTTTTCATTGAAGTGCTTGATTATGTGAAGCAGAGGAGCCCATTCGAAAAAAAAGTTGTGGGGCTGTCGCTTGCATTTATGGTTCTGGTTGGAGTTGGGGCGGCAAGCATTTTCATGACAACAAAGGCCCCCAATATTGAAACAACCTCGGGTTGGAAGCCAACGCTTTATTGGTTGCGCGACAACACGCCCAAGGACGCCCAGATGTTCAACTGGTGGGATGAAGGCCATTGGATTTCATTTATCGGCGAAAGAAAAGTAATTACTGACAACAGAAACCTGGATGGACAGGCCAATGCAGCCTATGCGCAGTTTATCCTGAGCACTGATGAAAATAACGCATATACGCTTGTGATGGACCCGAAAAAAATAATCCAGACCGACAGGAATGATTTCGGCCCTTATAACTCGGATTATGTGATTTTTGGGGACGACATACTTTCCAAGACAGGCTCAATGGCGTTTTATGCTTATAACACTATTGACCCAAATGACCCAAGGCTGCAGGGGTATTTTGGAGCAGGGCTTCCTTGCTCTTTATTGAACAGCGTTAGCCAGAGCAAGACATATGCATGCAGTGGCAATACTTTAACAGAGGCGCAAATGACAAGCCTTCCGCCAGTATGGACTCCTGTTGCAAACCAGCTGATTGCGGAAAATGTGCCGGGGTTTGTTTATAGGAATGCGGACAATTCAGCGATTTATATTTTCAACCAGAAAACCAACAATACAATGGCTGTAAAGCTTTGGTTTAATGATCCAACAATAACCCATTTCAGGGAAGTTTCCTTCAAGGGCGGTGTCAAGGTTTACAAAGTTGTACCATAAATGTTAACTATGGATTTTTTTGCAAGGTATTAATGGCTTGTTCTTTATTGAAAATATTATGGTGAATTAATGTCAAAATTCCTGCCAATTTCAATTTTAACCGGACTCGTAATCACCGGGCTGATTTTTGCGGGGCAGGGGGATGTTTTTGCGGCGTCATTTGCCCTTACGTTCTCTCTTGGTGCGTTGGCGACCTGGGCAATAACAAAATTCCTCATTGCCAGATTCAGGGGCAGGGATCTTACAGGCATTGACATGAACAAATTTGACAAGCCAAAGATTCCTGAGATGGGCGGAATAGGGGTGATGTTTGGCTTTGTGTTTGCAATAATGGCCGCGCTTGCGGCATACAGGGTTTTCAATTTTGAACTCAATATAACAGCGGTGCTTGCCGCATTTGCCACAGTGATAATTGTCGCGGTTATAGGAATACTTGATGACCTTGTTGG
>LCEJ01000053.1 GCA_000997105.1 Candidatus Daviesbacteria bacterium GW2011_GWA2_42_7 | reverse complement strand
ATAGAAAAGTAAGAAGGATTATTTTTAATTTATTGATCATAGTTTTCCTAGCACAAAGTTAACAATAGCCGCGGCCAACGCGGCAATAATTAAACCTATAGCGGAATATTTCATCTCGTTTTTGGCCCGCTGGATATTGTCGGGCTCCCCCTTGGACAATGCGTAGCGGGCACCGGCGATGACCATGAATAAAAAAGCTAAAGCGCCAATAATGGCGAAGGCGATTAGAAAAATAGTTTTAAGGGTAGTGCTGTTGGCTTGAGCACGGGGTAAACCGCTGCCATCGATAAGTGCTGCAAAAAAGAGTGTATTCATAAGTTATGCCAGTTTATTGCCTATAAACGCGACTACGCCTGAAGCGATAGCCACGATAGCTAAACCTATTAATGCATTATATATCCGTTTGCGGGCCGAAGCCGTCTTTTGAACATCGCCGCCGGCCGTGATATAAGCCACGCCGGCAATAATGATGGAAACGATAGCAATTAGCCCCGCCACCCGTAGAAGCATGTCAACTACGGCCAAGCCAATAGGCAGAATATCATTGGGAAAGGTAAAATCCGGCACACAATTTCCGAACTCTTTTTTACCTTTTAGATATTCCCACCAAGGTGGCAAGACGAAGAAAAGTTTTTTGGGCAAGGGACAAAGGGGAGTTGCGGTCGCCGCAAAAAATGCACTTAGATTAGCTAAAAATAAAATCATTTAAAAACTCCGCCAGGTATTAACCATTGCAGGAAGGCAAAGATAAACAGGAAAGCCAGTAAGGCTATCAGGCCATTAGTAATTCGTTGTTTGGCGGCACTGACCGCCTCGGCCTTATCACCAGCCATAGCGTACTGAATCCCGCCGAGGATAATGGTCCCCACAACAACCACGCCAACCAAGCCTGAGAGGACGGTAACGATATTGTTAAGATTACGGACAATCGGGTTCGACTTTAAACATTGATCGTTTTTTGCTGCGGTTGAGCCATCACAATTGCCAATCACTGGCGGCGAAGGTTTAGACGTCGACGGAGTTATGTCTCTAAAATGAGATTCCGCCAAAACGGTAGTAGAAACCAGCATCGCGGGTACAGCTAATGTGAGTGCTGAAATAAGGGAAACCAAGATTTTTTTTGATTTTAGAGTCATTTTTGTCTGCCTGATTAATAGCTTAACCACTTTAGGTCATTTTAGCAACCAGCTTTTATCTGTTATAGCCATAAAGGTTATGCTATAGTCAAGACAAAATATATCCAAATGAAAACACACAAAAAATTATGGCTTTCCGTACTACTGTTTTTAGGCTCAGTGGTGTCGTTTTTTCTTTTAAGTAATCCAGTTTTCGCGGAAGTACCCAAAGATACGTGGCAAAAAGCAACCTTTCAATTTGTTGACCGCTCAACCATCAAGGCAACTGCGGGAGGTGAAACATTTGATTTTATAGATGTAGACCCCTGGGACAACGATGTCGAGTATGTATTAGGGGATGGACCAACTGGTTGTACTAATAAAATAAATGGTCTAGGGGCCTTCAAGGTTAATAGGCTCGGCGAATTTCCTCCAACCATCAGTAAAGATAAAATACATTTACAATACGATGAACAAGCCACCGGCTGCTCTGATATCAATGCAATGAACTCCATAGACAACGCAAGTCAAGGGGCTCGCACCTATTTCAGATGGATTGATTCTGAAAGAATTGAAAGTATAGATAGCAAGCTTGCTTTTGATAAAGACGCAGATGGTTCGTTCCATGTAACAGAAAGTAAAGACCGGTGCGTAGACAGGGTTTTTGTAACAGAACAAGGTGTTAAGTATTTTGAACTTGATCCCGATGGTGAAAATATTGATAAGTTTGACTTAGTAAAGAACCTCACTGAATGTAAGGTCAGCGGCGTAAATTTTGCGGTTTACTACGATGGAGGTGACAGGCCAGAAGGAAATCTCGAAAGACTAGCTGGTATATCGGTCTCCATCGCTAACCCCGAAAACGCGAAGAAGCCGCCTCAAGCAAGGGACGAGACCGACGAAACCCCAGGCGTGACCGGCGATGATGAGGCTTGTTATAACTCAGGTTGGGAATTGTCTTGGGCAGCCTGCCCAGTAATTACGGCAGGTCAGGAACTAGCTAATACCCTCTATGAATTTGTTGAAAACCAATTGCAGTTCACAGTCAAAGAAGGTAAGCAAAAAGACAGCCTTGGAGGTCAAGACTCACGTGAGCAAGTAAAGGGCGCTTGGAATAATTTTAGAATTTTAGTATCCGGCTTAGTGGTAATACTGATGTTGGTAATGGTTATTAGCCAAGCTATCGGCGGCGGACTGTTTGATGCCTATACGGTTAAAAAGATGCTCCCTCGGCTTGTGATAGGGGTCATTTTAATACAGCTTTCCTGGCCGATATTTTCTTGGGTAATTAATTTTGTTGACGATTTAGGCAGAGGCTTGGCCGATATTATATACGCTCCGTTCGGTGGCGCAGACGCGCTGAACCTAAATAAAATAATGGAGCCTTTCGTAGGTCCTGGTGTTATAGCCTTTAACTGGTTTGGCGTGCTGGGGATTGTTGCTCTTGGATTTGTGGCGCCTTTCTTGATTTTAGGGCTAATGCTCACAGTGCTAGTTGCTATTTTTGCCGGCTTTTTGACCCTACTTTTTCGCAAGATATTAATTATTCTGGCTCTGATTACAGTTCCGGTAGCCTTAATTGCCTGGATGATGCCCAATGAAGGGTTACGGCGCTACTGGAAGATATGGTGGGATAACTTCCTCAAGGCTTTGATGATGTTCCCCTTGATTATTTTGATTATTGCAGCCGGAAGAATATTCGCTAAAATTGGCAGTGGGCAAGAAGATAACCTTATCGGGTTCTTTATCATATTGATAGGCTTCTTTGGGCCACTATTTATACTGCCCAAAACCTTTAAGTGGGGCGGCACCGCTATGGCCATGGCCGGCCAAAAAATCAGCGATGCCAGAGTCAAAGCTCTCAGTAAGCCTAAGGAGTATCTAAAAAAGCAGCAGGAAGGCTACAGTGCACTACGCGATGCCCGCTCATCGTTCCGCTACAATAACCCGGATGAATATAGAAAAAATTGGCGGGCGCGGGCAGCATTTTGGCGTAGACCCATAGATAGCTTCAAAGCCGGTGGCCTGAACCCCCTCCTAGGTCTACCGGGTAGCGAGCTGCGAGCTAGACAAAAAATTGGATTCGTAGCGCGCGGTGATGAATACGAAAATAAGCAGCGCCAGGAAGCAGGTATCCTGCGACAAAAAATCGAAGATCGATTACACGAAGGCGGGACTCTAGCCGATGGTACAGAAGGCGGCATTAAAGATGATATGTATCAGGACATGCTACGGATAGAGAGGGGTTTGGCACCGCGAAAACGGTACGTTGACAACAATGGCCAAGAAATGAACTTGTCAGAATTGATGGGCCGGGGGAGCCGAAACCGGAGGCTTATGCGCCGGGCAGCCCTTGACAGAATGGCCGAGCTTGGCGCCGGCACCAACTGGCGCCATGTTGAGGCCGAGCATGAAAGAATTATGGGCACAGGCAGTACAGCAACCGCGGAAGAAAGAACGTCTTGGCGTAAATTCTTGAACGACAACAAAACCGTTATCTTGGAAAAGATACCGGATCTACTGAAGGGCACTGGTTCAGTGTCTGACATCAACGCCGAAGGAATTTCCAGAATGCACGGAATTGGCATTGAAAGAATGCTTAGTAAAATGCACGGCGCCGCGACTGATATGACAATTAGACCGGGCGAGGATGCTGGCTTAGCCGCCAGGAGACGGGCCACGGGCCAAGCCAGGCTTACTAAATTCTTGAGTACCTATAACGAAGCGCTTAATAATAGCAATCTGCGCGGCAACCTTGAACAAAACGGTTTGCGAGCAGTTAAGGCCTTTGTGACTGACACAGCTGCTGATCGGGCGGCCATATTGTATCGCCGTCCCGCCTGGGTACATTCGGACAATGAAGACGGCAGAGAAGTAATTAGGGAACGCACAACTCCAGATGGACAATATGATCTAAGCTCTCGCGTCCTTTTAAGTCCTCTAATTGGTGCAGATGCCACTGGTACGCTCACAGCGGCTTCTCAAACTGTGGTGAATAATATACCCCTGGCGCTTAGAAATTCTCTTGATACCGAAATTAACGTGGAAGGGGGGTTTCAGCCGCCTACTCCACGCGGCGCTCAAGCAGGAGGCGGCGGGGGAGCTACTGGCGGTATCGCTTGGCGGCCACCCCGCGGCTCAAGCACCACGCCAATATAAAACTACTGATAGGTATTCCGTTCATGAATATACGGCAAGGTTTAGTTTTTGATTATTGTAAACTGTAGAGGTGAATAAGCCTGTGACTTTGCGAGGCAGGGTGGTGCCTTTTGATGGCCGGGGGCGGAGTCTCGGCTATCCGACAGCTAACATTAAATCTAAAACCAACCTTACAAACGGCATCTATTTTGGTTTCGCCGATCTTAATGGTTACCGCAAACATCCAGCTATCATTTTTATTGGTACACCTACAACTGTCGGCGACAGTAGCCGGCGAGTTGAGGCTTACTTGTTGGACGTTGACGATAAGGATTACTACGAACTAGATATCAGCCTAGATATAAAAAAATTTCACCGGCCCAGTAAAACTTTTAATAGTATTGAGGAACTTAAAGCCACTATGAAAAATGACGAAATAGCGGCGCATAAATGGTTTAATAGGCCAGGCAAGTAATGTTTACTGGGATTATCAGCCATACTACAAAGATTAAAGCGGCCAAGAAGGTGTCTGCTGGCTTGGCCATCACTTTTGAAAGACCGAGGCAGTGGGCGGACTTAGTATTGGGCGAGTCAATTGTCAATTTAGAGCGGGCTCTAAAAGTCGGTGATAGATTAAGCGGCCATTTCGTTCAAGGTCATATAGACTGTGTTGGCAAAGTGTTGTCCACAAAAAAAGTCGGTGCGAGTGAAATAACAATTGGATTCCCGGGCAAATTTAATAATTTTGTTATTGATAAAGGTTCGATAACAGTAAACGGCGTTGCACTGACCATAGTCGAGACCGAGAGAAACCGCCTGTCTGTCGCACTTATTCCATATACCCTGCAACACACCAATCTTGGCAACCTGAAAGTGAGCGACAGAGTTAATTTAGAATTTGATATGCTTGGTAAGTATGCGGCAAAGGCTCTATAAATAATGGTTCAGAACGTAAAAAAGCTCAAGCTGGAGCCGTTTGATGCTCGAGATTGGCGCTTAGGCATAGTCCGTTCCCAGTTTAATAATCACATAACAAGTCAACTGCAAAAAAGTGTGTTGGTGCGAGCCAAGAAATATGGTCTGAAGATCGACATGATCACTATTGCCGAAGTAGCCGGAGCAATCGAGGTTCCCTTGATGCTACAAAGACTGGCTGCCAGCGGAAAGTACCAGGCGCTAGTGGCAATCAGCTGTATTATCAGAGGCGAAACAGCCCATTTTGAATATGTTAGCAAATACGTTACGGAGGGGATATTGCGTGTCCAGCTAGACTACAAAATACCGATTGCCTTTAGCGTGCTAACGTGCGATAACGAAGAGCAAGCGCTGGCACGTACTAAGATTGGTGGCGACCACCTAGATGCCGCTTTACACCAAGCCCGGCTGCTACAGGAAATTTAAAGCCTTTAGAGAATATTGCCATAAGCTTTAATCTGTTTCATACTTAGGGTAATGGCACAGTATAAAGTAATTCAAGATATAGAAGCCGAAGACAAACTACTGGGACCGTTGACACTCAAGGGTTTTATTTATGCCATTATCGCGGTGTTTTGCGCCTTCATTAATTTTAAGCTCGTCACAAGTACCGGCCTGGGGCCAATTCGTTGGTTATTTGTAATAGTTTTCTTACTGCCGATGTTACTGTTCGGTGTGCTGGCTTCACCTCTAGGACGGCACCAGCCGACCGAGGTCTGGCTACTGGCCCGTATACGCTTTTTACTCAAGCCCCGCAAAAGACTATGGAGCCAGACAGGACTACTGCATTTGGTGATCATAACCGCGCCGAAACAGATCGATAAGCAGCGGACCAAAGGCTTGAGTGAAACAGAGGTCAAAAGTCGCCTACAAACACTTGCCAGCACACTAGATAGCCGAGGCTGGGCGGTAAAAAACTTGACCGTTGCGCCAGATTTACTTGACAGGGAAGCCGAGTCTGACCGTTTGGTCGCCCCAACAACATTGGCTACCACTAATCCTGGTATTGATATTCATCCGGCCGATGACATCATGGACGAGCAAAACAACCCAACAGCCCAGTATTTAGCCGGACTAATGCAACAAGCCGACGCTGATAGAAAAGTTAATGTCGCCAACCGACTGAGCGTAGCCCGCGAAGCAGTCCAATCGGCAGAATCGGGTGGTGCAGTAAAAACAGATGGAAAGACTGTTGCCAACCCCGTGACAGCTATCCGTCGAGCTGATACACTGGAGCTAGCCCAAAGCGGTAATGATTTTAGTGTGGCAACACTTTCAAAACTGGCTAACCGAAACGGTCAATTCCAACAAATCGGGCCGGGTGAAGGTATCCTAACACTACATTAAATCGTTAGCTTGCCAAAGTTGATCAAGACGGACTTAGGTGGGCAAATAAACCAAAATTGGGTGGAGAAATAAAGCAGATATGAACCCTAATCAGCCCGACATAATAACGCCTGGGGCCAGTCCCGGAACAGTTTCGGCACCACCTCAGATGCCGACCGGCAAGGCCGAGAAGGCTTCGGCGGCCAGTGCTAACAGCACCCAAAATACCCTGCACATCAGCGAAATCCGCGACGGCCTGGTAATTATGAATGACGGTACCTTCCGGGCCGTCATTATGGGCAAATCGATTAATTTCGACCTGATGAGCCCTCAGGAACGTGAAGCTGTGGAGTTTGCCTACCAGGGTTTCTTAAATTCGCTATATTTCCCGATCCAGATATTTATCCGCAGCCAAAAGGTCGACATTGGACCTTATCTGGATAAACTGGATAAAATCCGCTCCGAACAAGAGAGCATGTTGCTAGCGCTCCTAATGGAAGACTATGTAGCCTTTTTGGCAGATATCGCCCAACAGACCAATATCATGGACAAGAAGTTTTATATAGTCATCGGTTATCCCGATGCCAATGCCGACATTCGCCGCACGCTAAAAACCAGCACCGGCTTTTTCACCGGTATAGTTGACCTTTTTGGTGGCACTAAGACGCCGCATGTAGTAATTGATGAACAAACCCTGGAAAACGCCAAAACCGAGCTTAAAAACCGGGTCCAAGCCGTTATGCAAGGGTTGCTGCAGTGCGGCGTGCAGAGCGTACCGCTAGATACCCAGGAACTGATCGAACTATATTATGAAACCTACAACCCCGACACAGCCACCCGGCAACAACTGGGCAGTGCCGACAGTTTAACAGCAGAAGTAGTTAGCAAAGGCCCGGGCAACGCCCCCCAGCCCAGCCTGGACAGAGGGACAGGTTAATGCTTGGTTTTGGGAAAAAGAAGGACCAGCCGCTAGACCCGGCGGCCCAGGCTCAACTGCGTGAGAAACAAGAGGTCTCCAGCGCTTTTGCTAAAGGCGTAACCGCTCTACGGGATTTTATCGCCCCCAGTTCGCTGGAATTTAATGGCAACCACTTCCGCATCGGCACGCGCTTTGCCCGAACTTACTACGTTTACGGCTATCCGCGCCAGGTATACACCGGCTGGCTGTCAGGCATGATTAACCTTGATGAGGTTATAGACCTATCGATGGTCATCCAGCCGGTTGACAGCCAAGTGGTTTTAAATAACCTGCGTAAGAAAGTTTCCCAGGTAGAGGCCGGGATGCAAATTGATGCCGAACACGGCCGGGTGCGCGACCCGGGAAAAGAAGCGACCGTCCAAGACGCCGAAGAAATGCGCGATAA